>JBCDIR010000037.1:0-10026 GCA_038748735.1 Bacteroidota bacterium
AAGAAAAAGGCGAAATCACCGCCGATAGTCATTTCGTTCACATCAACTCAAAGTATGGCATAGATGACATTACGGAGGCTGACCTATTATTGATTCCTGGCTCCACCATTGCTTTCTTAAGAGAAATAAAGGATGAAAATGTCCTGAATTGGATTAAAAAAATAGACCAAACGACGCAAAGAACGGTCTCCGTTTGTACGGGTTCCATTATTTTAGCAGCTACGGGTTTGTTGAAAAACAAGAAAGCAACATCGCATTGGAAACCCATTAATCTACTGGCGAAATTTGGTGCGCAGCCCACCAGAGAGCGAATCGTGGACGAAGGAAAGTACATCACCGCAGCGGGTGTATCCGCAGGAATTGATATGGCCATCTACTTAGTCAACCAACTCAAAGGAGCAAAAGCGGCAAAAGCGGCCCAATTGGCCATAGAATACGACCCAAAACCAATGTTCGATTCCGGCAATTACTTGACGGCAGCGCCAAATATCATCGCACTGTCGGAGCAACTAATGGAAAGCGACGCAAAAAAAGACTTTTCATTATGGGAAATATTAAAAAATGCTAAAACGCTATTACAATTAAAAAAGAGTTAGTGCTTTGTTAATACTAGCAGCTAACAAATAGAACTTATCTCAAGCTGCTGGGTTGCAAAATTCCACGCGAGATCGTAGCTTTAGCGAAAAGCTAAACCGCATGCACTTACGCCATTATTTCCTCCTTTTTCTGAGTTTTCTTTTCGTTGGTACGCTTACGGCGCAACATCACCTCCACGTGCCACTGGATACGACGGTAATTACCACTCATCAAACGACTATTCAAGGCCAAGCCATCCGCTACACGGCGGAGGTCGGCTACCAACCCGTTTGGGACCAAGCGGGGATGCCGATTGCGAGCCTGCAGTACACCTATTACACGCGGGACGGCGTGAACCAGCGGGAGGAACGTCCCCTACTTATTTCGTTCAACGGCGGTCCCGGTTCGGGTTCGGTCTGGATGCACTTGGCCTATACCGGACCGAAGACCCTGCGCATTGACGAAGAGGGTTATCCCGTACAGCCCTACGGTGTACAGTCTAATCCGTATTCGGTGCTGGACGTGGCCGATATTTTGTTCGTCAACCCGGCCAATACGGGCTATTCCCGGACGATACCGCTCACGGGTAGTGAAGTACGCCGCGACCTATTATTCGGGGTCAATGCCGATGTTAACTACTTGGCCGATTGGATCAGTACTTTCGTGAGTCGACACGGGCGCTGGCAATCGCCGAAGTACATTGTGGGCGAAAGCTACGGGGGTACCCGCGTGATGGGCCTTTCCCTGGCACTGCAAAATCGGGCGTGGATGTACCTCAACGGCGTCATTATGGTCTCACCGGCTGACTATAAAATTATTCGAGAAGATGACCCCCTAGGAGCCAGCTTATACTTTCCGTACATGGCAGCCACCGCTTGGCACCATAAAGTATTGGCCGATGTTTACCAAAACAAAGACCTGACCGATTATCTCCCCGAAGTGGAAGATTTTACCATCAACACCCTCATTCCGGCTTTAGCCAAAGGTGGCTATTTACCCGCCGCTGAGCGCCAAGCAATTGCCAAGACGATGGCGGACTACTGTGGACTAAGTGAACAGGAGATTTTGGACCATAATCTACGCGTACCGAACCGCTATTTTTGGAAAGCACTCCTGCGCGAACGCGGTGGCTTCAACGTGGGGCGCTTGGATTCTCGCTACCTCGGCATTGACCAGCAACTGGCGGGTACCCGCCCCGATTACAGTGCAGAATTGACCTCCTGGTTGCATTCCTTCACCCCAGCCATCAACCATTACTACCGCAGCGAACTCAACTTTGCGACGGACTTGCGCTACAATATGTTCGGCCCCGTTCGCCCATGGGATTTTGAGGACGACGATACGCGGGAAAACCTGCGCCAAGCCATGGCGCAAAATCCTTACTTACACGTGCTGGTTCAATCGGGTTACTACGACGGAGCCACGACCTATTTCCAGGCCAAGCACACCATGGCCCAACTGGACCTCAGTGGTCGCTTGACGGATCGGCTGTCGTTCAAAGGTTACCGTAGCGGCCACATGATGTACCTGCGGCGCGAGGATTTGGAAAATGCGAACAATGACTTGCGGCAGTTTATCCAAGCAACGATGACTAAGGGCGAACCGGCGAAGTACGAGCGGGATGAATAGCCGTGCGCCGGTACTGGATTTCCGCTTACAGCGCATGGAAGACATCCACGCCCAAGCACACGGAAAAGCAGACGTACCCCACCGCCACGACTACTACACGGTATTGCTGGTGGTGAAAGCCACGGGACACCACCGTGTTGACTACCAATCTTACCTGTTCCAGGCACAAGAAGTGCATTTCGTTGGGCCGGGCCAGGTCCACCAAGTCGTATTGACAGGTCCGCCACGGGGTTGGGTGTTGACGTTTAGCCGCGATTTTTTGGCAAAAAGCAATATTCCCGAGCAGTTTATCACCAATATCAACCTGTTTCGACCGTTTGGGGACTCGCCACCGCTGGCGCTGGACACTAAGACTTTTGACCAACTCGTCCGTACGCTGCAAGAAATGGAGGAGTGCTTACCGCTACACTTGCAGTATCGCCAACGGGCACTCGGTGCGTTATTACAACTTTTCTTGATCTACGCTAATCAGGCCGCCACTTTTAATCCCGATCAGCGGGACGAAGAGCAGGCCGAGGTGTGTATTTTACGCGATTTCAAGCAATTGGTCAACACCAACTACACGGACTGGCACAAGGTCAGCGAGTACGCGCAGCAAATGCACATCACACCTAAGCACCTCAGTCAAACCGTCAAAGACGTGACGGGTAAGGTAGCCAAAGACCACATTCAAGATCGTTTGGTGCTGGAAGCGAAGCGATTGTTGTTACATACTGACCAAAGTGTAAAGGAAGTGGCCTACGCCCTCGGTTTCAACGACCCGCTACACTTTAGCCGGTTTTTTAAGCGACAAGTAGGAAGTTCGCCGACCGTTTATCGAACGCAGTGAAAGTATAACGGGAGACGATTTCTCACCAGAGGGCGTATCCAGTACGCATCGGATTAGCCATAGCAATCGGTTTAGTATCTACCAGATAAGTCGATAGCCATATCGAGCGGTCGACATCTTGATCGGTTTGCTCGGTAGGTGGCTGCAGCGGGCGGTCGACACGTGGGTCGACCGCAACTGGGTCGACCGCAACTACTGGCCGATGGTGGTTACGAAACCTTTTTGCTGGTAATTCTTCCAGAGATTATCGCGGTAGACTTCGGCCGCGGCGCGGGTCTCGAAAGGGCCGAGGACGACTTGGTGAACGTTAGCCTGTAAACGAATCAGCACCTTACCGTAGCCTTTGGCTTGGAGGTCTTTAACCACGGCATCAGCATTTTCGTAGTAGCGGAAGGAACCGACCTGTACGCCGTAACCCGCCTCAATGGGCTGGAGCACCTCGGCACGGTAGGTACCCTGGCCCTCGATGGGGAGGGGCTCCGGTGCACGCGAGGTGACTTCGGTGGGTTCGCCCGTACTGTCGTAGGAAGTAGGCGATTCGTCAAAGGTGTTGACGTAGGACTTGCCACAGGGCATCCGGCCCCGGCCTTTGCGGACGACTTCCAGGCGTACTTGCGTGATGCCGTCCAGCGAATTACCGTCTTGGTCCGCCAAGCCGATCTGGATGGCGGCGGCTCCGGACAGGTCGATAATGCGGCCCCGGCGGTGGGGTCCACAATCGTTCACCCGCACGTTGACCGAGCGGCCATCGTCTACGCGAATGACGCGCAGGATGGTCCCAACACGGTACTCCCGACTGGCGGCGGTGAAGTCATTGTGGTCGTATTTTTCGCCCGTTGAGGTGGGCTGTCCGTCGAAACCAGGGGCGTAGTAGGAAGCAATACCGGAGGTCTGTTGGGCCAGCAAACTACCCGTGAATAAAAGGGCGATAATGGACAAGGTGAAGTTAGAACATCGCATAGGTGCTGTTTTTTTGAATGAGGATTTACGTTTACTTAACGTGGGCAAGCTAAGCATATTTTAGGAACTTCCTCACAATACCTCCGCCACGGTGAAGATACTACCCCCAACGAAGATGAGGTCCTGGCTTTTTGCCGCTGCTTTGGCCGTGTCCAGGGCAGCTACTACGTTGGGGTACGTTTCTCCTCGCAGACCGTAGTGGGCGGCCGCAGCTTGCAAGTTAGTAGCGGATAGGCCACGCGGGATATTCGCTTTCGCAAAATAGTAGCGTGCCGTCGACGGGAAGAGCGGTAGGACGTCTTCCAGTTTCTTATCATTCACCACCCCCAACACGATATGTAGTGGACGCTCGTAAGCCCGTAGCGCAGCGAGTACCTCAGTCAGGCCACCCACATTATGGGCGCTATCGACCAACACAGCAGGTTCGTGCGAAAGCCACTGCCAACGCCCCTGGTAGTGAGTCAGGGAGCGGAGCTTTTGCCAGCCGTTTTCCACTGCCTCAGGTGTAACACTGCGCTGGGGGTGGTGTTGCTGCCAAATTTCCAGCGCCGCTAGGGCGGTCTGTAAGTTGAAACGTTGGTAACTCCCGTGGAGCTGAGCGGCTAGTCTGGGTTGGTACAGTCGTTGTAAACGCTGCACTTCGTAATAGGTGTAATCAAAATCGTGCTCCAGTTCACGTACCCAAAACAGTTGGTCAGCGAAATAAAGCGGAGCGTTCACTTGTGCGGCTTTCGCCCGAAAGACAGGAGTCGTTGCTACCTGAGTTTCCCCGATGACCACAGGAGTAGCGGGCTTGATGATACCCGCTTTTTCACTCGCAATTTCCGGCAAGGAATCCCCCAACATTTGCTGGTGATCCAGACTGATATTCGTAATTACGGACAGCTCAGGCAACAATACGTTAGTCGAGTCCAAACGTCCGCCTAGGCCCACTTCGACCACCGCTATGTCCACCGACCGTTGGGCGAAAGCCTGAAAAGCCATCGCTACGGTAATCTCAAAAAAGCTGGGTTGAATATCCGCCAGTGCGGGTCGCAACTGCGCTACAAAATCCACGACAAACTGTTCGTCCACCAGTTGCCCGTCGATCTTAATTCGTTCGCGGAAGTCACGGTAATGGGGCGAGGTGTAGAGTCCCACCCGGTAGCCCGCCGCCTGCAGCGCCGCACTCAGCAAGTGCGAGACCGAACCCTTACCGTTCGTACCCCCAACGTGGATGCTGGCAAAGCGCCGCTCGGGATGGTTCAACACCGCCAGCAGCGCCCGGATGTTCGTCAAGTCCTTTTTGAAAGCGGCCTGCCCCAGGCGTTGGTACATGGGGAGTTGCTCGTAGAGGAAGTGGAGGGTGTCTTGATAGGTCATATTACCGAGATACTTTGTAATTCGTCCGCCTTGGCAAAGGTAACATACCCGGCCCGCTATCTCCAAGTACTCGTGCAGGCTATTCTACCCCACCCCAACACATGTACTTAATGTTCACGAACTCGTCGATACCGTACTTGGAACCTTCGCGCCCCATTCCACTTTCTTTTACCCCACCGAAGGGAGCTACCGCCGTAGAAATCATCCCCGTATTGATGCCCACCATGCCGTATTCCAGTGCCTCGGCCACGCGCCAGATGCGGGCGTAATCGCGTCCGTAGAAGTAGGATGCCAAGCCGTAATCTGTGGAATTGGCCATCTCAACAACTTCCTCCTCCGTCCGAAATTCGAGCACGGGGGCTACGGGGCCGAAAATCTCCTGCTGAAACGCCATCATATCGCGGCTAGCGTTGGTGATGACGGTGGGTTCGAATAACAAATTGTGTTCCGGGGAGCGCTGCCCGCCGCAGCGGATGTGGCCACCCTTCACGCGGGCGTCGTCCACTACACGTTGAACGTTTTCTACGGCCTTGGCCTCAATCAGCGGACCGAGATCGACGCCTTCTTCTAGGCCGTTACCTGGTCGTAATTCTTTAACCGCTTCGGTAAACGCATCCACAAATTCGTCGTAGATACCGGATTGAACGAAAAGGCGGTTGGAACAAACACAAGTTTGGCCAGCATTGCGAAATTTAGACGCCATTGCGCCCTCGACTGCCGCTCCCAGGTCAGCATCATCAAAAACGATAAAGGGGGCATTGCCACCCAATTCCATCGACACTTTTTTGACGGTATCGGCGGACTGTTTTAATAATATTTTGCCGACTCGTGTGGAGCCGGTAAAGGATATTTTCTTGACTTTTGGATGCTGCGTTAACGTCTCGCCTACCGCCGCTGCGTCCTGCGTAGTAATGATGTTCAGCACGCCCGCAGGAAAGCCCGCTTGCTCCGCCAGTTCCGCTAAGGCTAAAGCCGAAAAGGGCGTTAATTCTGAAGGTTTGATGACCACGGTACAGCCCGCGGCCAGTGCCGGAGCCACTTTGCGCGTAATCATCGCGTGGGGAAAATTCCAGGGAGTGATGGCCCCCACTACGCCCACGGGTTGCTTGATGACGGTAATGCGTTTGGTGCGTCCGTGGCCAGGAATAACGTCACCGTACACCCGGCGGGCTTCTTCCGCAAACCACTGGACGAAACTGGCCCCGTAGCGAATTTCGCTTTTGGCCTCTGCGAGTGGCTTCCCCTGCTCTTTAGTCAGCAGCTCCGCCAGCTCCACTAGGTTTTCCATTTGCAAATCGCACCACTTGCGCAAAATGTCAGCTCGCTCGTGAGCAGGGCGATTTTTCCAGCTTTGGAACGCCGTGTGCGCCGCTTCAATGGCACTTTTACAATCACTGGCACCCATATCCGGTACGGTACCGAGCACCGCTTGCGTATACGGATTGATCACGTCGAGCGTAACACCATTCTGAGCATCGGTCCACTGTCCGTTCACGTAGGCTTGTTGGCGAAAAAGGGCGGTTGTCGACATTTGGTAATCGTTTGGTTATTCAATTAACAAGGTAGCATTTTGCTGTGTTTGGTGGGCTATCGCTGGTGAAAGTCGGAAAGTTTTCCGACGCACTCGTGGCGGGTCGCATACCCTGAAGAACGGGGGCCTGCTACCTGCTACCAAAAGTGCCGAAGCGAGTCTCTCTACCAAAAAATCTACTATATTGCGTTCCTGTATTCAGACCAACTTAACGCTAATATGAACTTTGCCACCACCGATCTAGTTGTCCTCATCGGCTATTTATTGCTGATGATGGGCTTCGGCATTTGGATTGCCAACCGCGAAAAAAACGAAAGTGCTAAGGATTACTTCCTAGCTTCCAGTGCGTTACCCTGGTGGGCCGTGGGTGGCTCCCTGATTGCTTCCAACATTTCTACCGAACAGATCTTGGGGATGAACGGCTCGGGTTACGTCATGGGCTTGGCCATCGGGGCTTACGAATTAATGGCGGCGCTGACGCTCATTATCGTCGCTAAGTTTCTCTTACCGGTTTTCATCAACAAGGGAATTTATACCATGCCGCAGTTCCTAGAAGAACGCTACGACCGCCGCGTGCGGACCATCATGGCCTTCTTCTGGGTGACGCTTTTTGTGTTGGTCAATATCTCTTCCGTGCTCTACCTCGGGGCCTTAGCTATTCAAAATATATTTGGTTTTGAATGGGTCATCGACTTAGCGCAAGTCAGCGCGACACTGCAAGGTGTCGGTATCGCTACGGCCAATTCGGTGGAGGAAGTCGCCGCCCTGATCAATAGCAACCCCGCCGCATTTGGAGAGGGCGGACTCAATCAACTTCTGGACGCTGGTGCCATCGCCAAAGACTATAATTTTCCACTGCTGTACGGCATCCTCGGCCTGGTGCTCTACTCGGCTACCTTGTCGATTTTTGGTGGACTAAAAGCGGTGGTCTGGACCGATGTGATACAGGTTATCATCCTGGTCGTAGGCGGTTTCATTGCGGCGTACATGGTACTCTCTTTTGTCGGCGACGGCAGCGCCGTGGGTGGTTTGGGGCACCTTTACGATAAGGCCCCTGACCACTTCGACATGATCTTAGATAAGACGAATGCTTCTTACGATAAACTCCCGGGCATCAGCGTCCTCATCGGTGGGCTGTGGATTGCTAATCTGTACTACTGGGGAACCAATCAGTACATCATCCAACGCGCGCTGGCTTCGACCTCTTTACAGGAAGCGCAACGCGGGGTGGCCTTTGCCGCAGCGATGAAACTTATCATTCCGTTTTTTGCGGTCGTACCGGGTATTGCGGCCTACGTCATTTTGCAGGACCCGGCCGCTTACGGTTTCGCGGGGGCGGGCAACGACAAACCGGACGAGGCTTTCCCGTGGGTACTGAGCAAATTTTTGCAAGTCGGCTTCAAGGGACTGGTACTGGCGGCGCTCATTGCGGCCATCGGTTCGTCCGTTAGCTCAATGGTCAATTCCGCTTCGACCATTTTCACGCTCGATATCTATAAAAACCTCTTTGTACCCGACAACAGTGACGAACACTACGTCTCCATCGGTCGCCTGTCGGCTACGGGTGCGCTGGTATTAGGAGCCATCATTGCGCCGATGCTCGGTTCACTAGAGCAAGTTTTTCAGTACATTCAAGAATATACGGGCTTCATCAGTCCGGGCATTGTAGCGGTCTTTATTTTCGGTATGTTTTGGAAGCGCGCGACGTCCAACGGGGCTTTCGCGGCGGTCTTGCTGTCGATTCCGTTTTCGTGGTTTATGCAGACGTTCTTCCCGGACGTTCCCTTCCTCGTACGTATGGCCCTGAGCTTCGTAGTCATGTGTATGGTAATTGTCGGAGTAGCACTCAGCGAACGCCCCACCAGCATAGACCAACCCGCGCGGGAAACCTCCTTCCTGGCCTTACTGGTCGCGTCTATCTTGATTATTTCCGTACCCGCAGGTATCCGTATTTTCTTGGGTGATATTGAAACGAATGTAGGTTTTGGCGTTATTATCCTCGGAATGGCGGGAATCATTTTTGCCATTCTCTTCCTCGAAAAAAGAGACGACGATGCCAAAGCGTTCCAGTTCTCCCGCGACTTGTTCAAAACGGAGGGGATATTCAACCTGACGGCGGTTTTCGTACTGGTGGTATTGGCGGTGATTTATTATGTTTTATGGTAAGGAGGCATAGCACTTTGTATGTTCTCCGTTACTACTGCTCTGTTAAGGTTCAAGATGTGGGTTAGTGCTTATCATTAGGTCCTTATGCTTAGCAGGTAGTGCACGTTCCTCCCGGTCGTGCCGGTAGGCCGGCGATAGCCGCGTGACCGCGAGTCCGCGAGCACTACCACGACCGCGCCTCAGCGTGGGAGTACTACCCACTAGGAATAATCAACCAACTACAAGCTTACTCGCAATTTCAGTGTTAACAAAACACTAGGTAATAATAATAACTAAGAAGCACCCACAAACTAACAGGGTGCATTTCAAAATGTCGCGGATACAGGAAAAAATCTCTGCGTAACTCGGTATTTCCTTCGGGCGCTCTGTGTAACCCGAAGTAGTACAGCAACAAAATGAAATGCACCCGACTAACATTCCCCCTACCAAATACCAATCAGAGCTCGTACCTTGGAGCCAACCATTACGCCCGCACCATGAAAGTCCTCGAAGTCCACCCTGGCGGATTAGCCGCCCTACAAGTCACCGAACGTGAACTACCGCAACCCGGCCCTGGCGAAGTGCGCGTCCGCTGGCACGCTACCTCGCTCAACTTTCACGATTACCTCGTCGCTACGGGTGGCATCCCCGTACCCGCCGGGCGTATCCCCATGTCGGACGGAGCGGGAGAAGTAGTGGCCCTAGGCCAGGACGTCTACGACTGGGAAGTGGGTGACCAGGTGATGTCCATGTTTTTTCCTAACTGGGTGGAAGGTCGCCCCAGTTTCCTCAAAATGGCGGGTATCCTCGGCGAGACATTGGACGGCTGTATGGCTGAATATTCCGTTTTGTCAACCAAAGCACTGACGCGTATCCCCCGGGGTTTTTCTTACGCCGAAGCCGCTACCCTACCCTGCGCCGCTACGACGGCCTGGCGTGGTTTAATGGTCGAGGGACAACTCCAAGCCGGACAGTCTGTCTTGATTCAAGGCTC
>JBCDIR010000038.1:0-9899 GCA_038748735.1 Bacteroidota bacterium
GCGACGATCTTCCTAGATGGCACGGGTTCTTCACCCGAAGGTGGCGATTATGAGTACGAATGGACTACGACTAACGGTGAAATTATCAGCGATGGTAATACCCTGTTTCCAGAGATTGGCGCGCCGGGAGACTACACCTTAGTGGTTACTAATTTCTTTTCGGGCTGTACCGCCGACATAACGATTACCGTCAGCGGCGATAACACCCCTCCCGTGGCCGACGCGCTTGTAGAGGGAGATATACCCTGCGGCGGCGGTACGATCACCATTGATGGAAGTTTTTCGACCGTTGGTGAGAATTTCATTTACCAATGGACCACTACGAACGGTTCTATTGTGAATGGAGAAGAAACGGTCTTCCTTACGGTAGACGCACCGGGCGATTATACGCTTTTGGTTACGAATACAATCAACAATTGTAGCGATGACGTCACGGTAGCCGTAGTGCAAGTCACGGGTAACGTCGACGTGACCATCACTCCCCCGGCGGACCTCACTTGCGATGATACTGCCGTTATCCTGAGTGTAGAAAACGACCCTGGTTTCAGCTTCGCTTGGAGTACCACCAATGGTACCCTCTCCGGCCCAACGGACCAACCCACGGCCACGGCCACCGCTGCGGGTACGTACACCCTCAACGTAACCGACACCAACACCGGCTGTACCGGAATGACCACAACGACCGTCAACCTCAACAATACGCCCCCGACCGCCGAAGCGGGGACCGCCCAACCACTCGCCTGTGGCAGCGCGTCCCAAACGCTGAACGGAGCCGGTTCGAGCACCGGAAACTTTTCCTACGCCTGGACCACCACGGACGGCACCATCCAGTCCGGCGGCAGTACCCTGATGCCCACCATCACCAGTGCGGGTACCTACACCCTCACCGTCACGAACGATGATACGGGTTGCACCGCTTTGGACAGCGTAACCGTCGTTGGAAACAGCGACGCACCAGTGGTGACCATCAATACGCCGACCCGCCTCAATTGTAATAATACCAGTATCACCCTGATCGGAAACAATAGTAATAATGACCCCAGTTTCGACCTCGCCTGGACGACCGACGGTGGGCAATTCACCAGCGGTACCGACGGGCTAACGCCAACGATCAACGCGCCGGGGATGTACACCCTCACCATTACCAACCCCAACAATAATTGTTCGGGTATGGCGATGGTCAACGTGACCATTGACACCATCGCCCCCGTTCTCACCATTGAAGAACCGGATGCGCTGGACTGTGACGAAAGCGAAGTCAGCCTAGCGGCCACGGTAACGGGTAACCCCGACAACTTCACTTACACCTGGGCCACCACCGACGGCCAAATCCTTACGGACGGCAATACGGCGGAACCCACCGTCGGGCAAGCGGGCAGCTACCAAGTCAGCGTAACGGACTCCAACAACGGCTGCTCCAGCACGGATAGCGTGACCGTTACCTCCGATACCGCAGCACCGAGTATCAGCCTGAGTGTCAACGATAGCCTGGACTGTGGCACCCCTGTGGTCCTCCTCCAATCGATGCTCACCAGCAGCGTGGCGGATCCGCAGTACACGTGGAGTACCACGAACGGAGCCATCACGGGCAGTACCAACGGTAGCCAAGTTGCGGCTACGGCGGCGGGCACCTACACCCTGCTGCTCGTAAACGGGGCCAACAGTTGCGACGTAGTCGACAGTATCACCATCACTCGCAATACGGAATTCCCCACCGCCGATGCCGGTCCGAATTTCGACCTGGATTGCCTCAACGAAAGTACCGTACTCGGTGGACCAACTACGAGTACGGGAAGCGAATTCAACTTGCAGTGGACCAGCCCCAACGTCACTATCAGCGGGGCGGCGGACCAGCCCACCCTCAGCGTTGCGGAAGCGGGCACCTACTATCTCGCGGTGACCAATACGACCAACGACTGCGTCAGCCGCGATACGGTACGCGTCGGTGCGAACACCCTTCCGCCCGTGGCGAGTGTGGTTCCACCCGCGCAAATTACTTGTACCGATACGGTGTCAGTATTGGACGCTAGCAACTCCACCGTGGCCGCTAACATCACTTACGAATGGACCGCCCTGAGCGGTATGCTCGTGGGGGCAGCGGACAGCATCATCGCTACGGCGGGGCAGCAAGGTACCTACCAGTTGGTCGTTGCGGATACGGATAACAATTGTAGTGATACCCTCCAAGTGAGCGTGACGCAGGACGCTAATTTCCCAACGGCGACCATTACGCCACCGCTGGAACTGACTTGCGACTCCACGACGATTCAACTCGACGGACAAGCGATGAGTCAGAGTGGAAACACGAGCTTCAGTTGGTTTACCGAAGACGGTAGTTTCAGCGATAGCCCCACCAGTTTAAAACCTACGGTGGACGCCCCCGGTACCTACTTTTTAGCCGTCAGTGACTTGGACAATGAGTGTACGGCCCAGGCCAGTGTGACGGTTCTGCTCAACGATACGCCACCCCTCGCAGAAGCGGGTACGAGCGCGCCCTTCGGCTGTGCCGACGAAAGCTTGACGCTGGACGGTACCGGCTCCACGGCAGCGGACGTCAATTATGCTTGGACAACCACCAACGGCCACCTACAAAGTGATACCAGCACCCTCACGCCCACCGTCGGTAGCTCCGGACTTTACTTCCTGCAGGTGACGAACCTCGCCAACGGCTGCTCAGCGGTCGATAGCGTGCTCGTGGCGGGAGATGATACCGTGCCGAACGTCCAAATTGCGCCCGTGGCTCCCCTCGACTGTACGACTGCAAGCGTTACGCTGAACACGGCGGGATCGGATTTTGGTCCCAATTTCGACTTCGTGTGGAGTAGTACCGACGCTGGTTTTGCCAGTGGTGCCGACGGCCCTAACCCGATGGTAAACCAAGCGGGTACTTTTAATTTGCAGATTACCAATACGGATAATGATTGCAGCGATACGGCCTCGGTAACGATAGTCCAAGACACTTTGCATCCTCAGTTACTACCGATCCTGCCCGATACAATCGACTGCGAACAAGCGATAGCTGAGCTGGCTTTTAGCCTAACGGATACCGTTGCCGCTACTTACGCCTGGAGTACCGCCGATGGTGAGTTACAGGGGCCTAACGACCAAGCAACGGCCACGGCAACGACCGGGGGAACGTACCAGTTATTGGTCACCAATACCACCAACGGTTGCGCAACTGCGGATAATCTCTTCGTGCGGGAAGACCAGCAAATTCCGAACGTCTTTGTCCAAGCTGCGCTGCCGCTGACCTGCGCTATGCCCAGCCGTATGCTCAACGCTAACGGCAGCAGTATCGGTAATGCGTTCACGTACCAATGGACAACGGATACAGGTAATATCATCGCCGGAGCAGCGGGGCTCAACCCGATCGTTGACGCAATGGGGACTTACCAAATTTTGGTCACCAACACCCAAAACGAGTGCCGTGATTCGGCCAGTATTACCGTTTTTACGGATACTATTGTCCCCGCCATCCAATTGGAAACCTTGCCCAC
Source organism: Bacteroidota bacterium (assembly GCA_038748735.1). Taxonomy (GTDB): domain Bacteria; phylum Bacteroidota; class Bacteroidia; order Chitinophagales; family Saprospiraceae; genus Lewinella. The sequence goes on from JBCDIR010000038.1 coordinate 3,498, forward strand.
CCTCACTTGTGCGGACACCCTAGCCGTACTCTCGGCCCTCAACAGCACGGGCGACGATTTGCAATTCAACTTCAGCGCCCTGCAAGGTCAAACGCTCACCGGAGCTGACACGCCCATGCCCACCGTCAGCGCCGCCGGGGACTACCAATTATTGTTGACCAATAACCGCAACGGTTGTAGCGATAGCCTCGCGTTCACCGTACCCACGGATACCTTGGCACCCGTAGCGGCCATTCTCCCTCCCGCCGAACTGGATTGTTTTCAAAATAGTACTACCCTAGACGCTAGCCCCAGCACGGGGACCAGCCTCGCCTACGCGTGGAGTACGACCAACGGCACCCTCACCGGAACAAGCAACACCGAAACGACCACGGCTGGCCAAGCGGGACAATACTTCCTGCTCCTGACCGACCAAAGCAACGGCTGCACGGACAGCACGAGCGTCACCGTCAACATCAACGGCGACTTACCCGAAGTCGCTATTGAAGACCCGGCGATGATTAATTGTGTCACTAGCAACGTGGAGCTAACGGCTAACCTCCAAGGCAACGGCGGCAGCGCCCCCACCTACGCTTGGAGCACGGACGACGGCACCCTCGCCAGCGGAGCCGACACGCCCAGCCCCAACGTCACTGCGGCGGGTACCTACTCAGTAGCGGTCACCAATACCGACAACAACTGCACGGGACAAGCAATCGTCACGGTGGTGGCTGATCTCGAAGAACCCGTCATTACCATCGCGGACACGGATACGCTCAACTGTGCCGTAACCAGCGTAGCACTCGACGCCTCCGCCACTACGGGGGCGCACTCGCTCGATTATCTTTGGACCACGCCGGATGGTCAGCTCAGTCAGGATGCGAATCAGGCGGTGACGGCTACGGCGGTTCCCGGCACCTACCAACTGGTGGCCAGTGACCCCGTCAATTTTTGTGCGGATACCTTGACCGTTGCGGTGGTGCAAGACACGCTCCATCCGCTCCTGAACATTGACGACCCACTGGTACTCAATTGCGCAACGGATAGTCAGGTATTACAAGCGGCCATTGCCAACGGCGGTCCCAATCTGACCCTCAACTGGGCGACCACCGACGGCGAAATCGCCAGTGGTAACGGTACCCTAACGCCGACGATTACGAGTGCTGGCGTATACCAGTTTTCCGTACGCAATACCGACAATCAATGCGACGCTACGGCCAGCGTCACCGTCCTGGAAGACGTGGCGGCACCCGCCATCGCCATTGCCGAGCCCAGCACGCTCACCTGCGTTTTGGATACCGTACAACTAGACGCCACCACTTCCGCCAGCGGTTCCAACATCGCCTACATCTGGACGACGACCGACGGGCAACTCCAGTCCGGTACTCACCAGGACGTAGTAATTGCCAACGCGCCCGGCACCTACGATTTACTGATCGAGAATACCGATAACAATTGCACGAGTACGGCTAGTGTGACGGTAGTTCAAAACGTCACGCTCCCCCTCGCGGATGCGGGGGATGACTTCGACTTCGGCTGTGATACGCCTACGAGTAACTTGGACGGTGGTGGCTCCTCCCTCGGCGCTGATTTCGTTTACGAGTGGCTTAGTTTGACGGGGCAAAACGTGGACAACGGGACCAGCCTAAATCCGATTATTGTTCAGGGCGGCACTTACCAGCTCACGGTTGAAAACCTCGTCAATGGCTGTACCGCCGTGGACGAAGTGACGGTCAGTCAAGACGCACCAACGGCGACGCTGGCGATTACCGAACCACTCTGTTTTGGGGAGGCGGGTAGTATCCGTTTCAGTACGACGGAAGGGGGGACACCGCCCTATTTGTACTCCGTAGACGGTGGCGAGCGCTTGGTGTCCAATTCTTTTTTTACGGATTTACCAGCGGGCAGCTACGTAGCCCTGGTAGAAGACAGCAACGGCTGTTCGTACGAAGAAGAAATCGTCATCACCCAACCCGATTCGGTCCAGGTTGTTTTTCCGGCGGAAGAAATTGAAATCACCTTTGGTGCCCCTCCCGCACAACTGATGCCGCAGAGCAGCTACGACGAAGCGGACCTGACCTTCATCAGTTGGGATAACCCCCAGGGGTTGAGCTGCGACGACTGTCTGTTTCCCTTCGCTAATCCCGAAAGAAGTGTGGTATATCGCTTGCGCGTGGCTACGGCGGCGGGCTGTGCGGACGAGGCGCTGCTACGCGTGATTGTGCGGCGGGATTTTCCCGTCTATTTCCCGACGGCTTTTGCGCCAACGGGCAGTGGGCAGAACGATATTTTCTTACCCTTCGCAAAGGAAGGGGTAATTAACACCATCCGCAGCTTTGCGGTCTACAACCGCTGGGGGGAGCAAGTTCACTTGGCGGAAAATTTCCCCGCTAATGAGCCCGAATTTGGTTGGGACGGCAAGCACCGAGGGCGTGTGCTCAACAGTGCGGTATTTGTGTACCTAGCGGAAATCGAATTTGCTGATGGCAGCGTAGAAGTTCTGCAGGGGGAGGTGCTATTGCTGCGGTAACTACGGCTTATTTTGGGGTATCTACGCCAGGGTGTGGTCGCTACCTTGCACAGCGCGCACTTGGCTTGACGGGGTGTAGAAGGAGGCTCCTGAAGCAGTGGTTGTCAGGCGTATCAGGTCGCCCGACAAGCTTTCAGATGAGCTACCTCCTCATTCGATTACTAAGCGCTGAACCCATCGCCCGTGATCATTTTGTTCAGGAGCAGCCAAGTACACGTTGGAAAATAGCGCAAACGAACGCAGCGCATCGTGCGCGCCTTCCCTATCTTGCTGCCCATGAAAGACACTACCAGTACCGTCCGCTACCATACCGTTGCCATTCTGCTCGTTCTCTTCGGGGCCATTGGTTACAGTAGCAAGGCTATCTTCATCAAACTCGCTTACCAGTACGAGGTGGATAGCATTTCGTTGGTAGCGCTGCGGATGGCCTTTTCGCTGCCCTTTTTTCTGCTCGTAGCTTGGTACGATCACCGCAAGCGGCGGGAAGAGACGGAGCAGTTTCGGCTCAGCCGCAGACACCTGCTGCACATCGTCTTACTTGGCTTTTTGGGGTACTACCTGGCCAGCGTTTTTGACTTTTTATCGTTACAATACTTGACGGCTAGTCTGGCGCGGCTCATCTTGTTCACCTACCCGACACTGGTGTTGTTGCTCTCGGCACTGTTCCTCCGGCGGCCGATTCACCGCGTGGAAGTTGGGGCAGTATTGCTCAGCTACGTAGGTATTGCATTCGCTTTTTCCAATGCGTTGGAGTTGGAAACGGGAGAACATTTTTGGCGGGGCGTGGCACTGTCCGTGGGGAGTGCGTTATCCTTTGCGTGCTACCTGATCGGTAGCGGCGAGTACCTGCCCAAACTCGGTACCATCCGCTATAATTCGCTCACCATGAGCATCGCTTGTGTGGCTATCATTGTCCACCACGGTATTCAGCACCAGTGGGCCTTGTTTGACTTCGCACCTCCCGTTTATGCGTACTGCGTGGGCATTGCCCTGTTAGCGACGGTGATACCCAGCTTTATGGTGGCCGAAGGTATCCGCCGCCTGGGAGCGGGCCCGGCGTCGATCATCAGTAGTATCGGACCGATTTCGACCATCCTGCTCGCCGCTATTTTCCTGGGGGAGGTCTTTTCGACTTGGCAGTGGCTCGGGGCGGTCCTGGTGATTGGTGGGGTGTTTTTGTTGTCCTGGTGGAAACGGAAGCACTCGGCGGGTTGAGTCTATTCTTTGTACGTAAAAAAGTCCGCTTTGTCCCTACCTTTACCGCCATGAAGCAACTATTCCTGTTCCTCAGCCTAACGCTGCTGTTTTCCCAGGCCCCGTCCCGGCCCGCGCCCGACTTTGGTCCGCCCGTACGTGGGCTGATGCAACTGACGGGCACCTTCGGCGAGCTGCGCGGTAACCACTTCCACGGGGGTATCGACATCCGGGGAGGGGTGGGGCGGTCGCTATTTGCTATTGCTGACGGCTTCGTATCGCGGGTCAAAGTGAGTGTGAGTGGCTACGGGCAGGCCTTGTACTTGCAACACCCGAGTGGGTACACTTCCGTTTACGGGCACATGAACCGCTTTCGGGCCGATATAGCGGACACGGTTAAAAATTTGCAGTACCGTCAGGAAACGTTTAAACTCGACCACCAATTCCCACCCGGTCTCTTCCCCGTTAAAAAGGGCGACTTGATTGGTTTTATTGGTCAACGCGGCTTCGTTTCCGGTCCGCACCTCCACTTTGAAATCCGGGATACGGAAACGGAACGGCTCCTCAACCCCATGAACTTTGGCATCACCGTAGCCGATCACCGGCGGCCTTTCATCAACGCCGTTCGCCTTTACGAACTCAGTGAACGGGGGCAGGTACTCAGTGGGCGAGACTACGCCGCGCGCGAACGCAGCCGCGGCCAGTACGCGCTGCGCCCGGATACGCTTTGGGTGCAAACCCCTACGTTCGGCCTCGCCATCAAATCCTACGATCAACAGGACGGGCGGCCCAACTTTAACGGTATTTACAGCCAGAAGATGTGGCAGGATGACTCCCTCCGCTTTCAGTACTTCATGGACGATTTTGACGGTCGCCAAACGCGCTACCTCAACGCCCACCTCGACTACGCCGAGCAGCGCCTCAACAACAGTTGGTACCAGCGCAGCTACTGTATGCCGGGGAATGAGCTGGATTTTTATCAGATGGACGCCGCCGAGGGTCGACTCACGCTCGCGCCCGGGCAAGCCACGACCATCCGCTACCGCATCAGCGATCATATGGGGAACGTAGCGCGTATGCAGTTGGTCGTCAAGCGGCGGGCGGAAGCAGCCACTTTGCTCAACCCCGTCTACACCTATTATTTTCCGTACGACGAACGCAACGTCATCAACGATGGCAAAGTGTACGCCGACTTTCCGCTGGGTACGCTCTACGAAGACCTCTACCTCGACTACGATCAAGTAACCGAAACGACGGATGGTCTTTTTTCTCACGTCCACCGCTTTGGGCGTTCCACTACGCCACTTCACCGCTCCTTTGAATTGCGCATTAGCCCAACGCAGGTCCCCGACTGGCTGCGCGATAAGGCGATCATCGCTCAGTGTGACGATGGCGATGCACCCGTTAGCTACGGCGGCACCTGGACCGACGACGGACAATTACGCGCCCGCGTCCGCAAGCTCGGCAACTACGCCATTATGCTGGATACCGAAGCGCCAACAATAACGCCCAACCGTTTTGGTCAGGATATGCGCGGCTGGTCGTCCTTCAGCTTTTTTCTGGACGATAATTTCCCGACGGCGGGTGCCGCCCGTGGACTGCGCTTCCGCGCCGAAGTAGACGGACAGTGGATACTGATGGAATACGACGGCCGCAGCCGACGGCTCTACCATACGTTTGATGGCCGCATCCGGCCAGGACAACACGAGTTGGTCCTACGGGTAGTAGATGATCGGGAGAATGAAACGGTGCTGCGCGAGCGGTTTGTACGGTAGTGGCTGCTTGGGTATGCGCACTGATAGTCAGGAAGACTAGCGGGGAGGATTGGTGTAGAAAGTTACGGTTTGGAAACAGCGCTGTACTGTGGTGGAGCATCAGGAACTAAGCCGACAAAGGGCTAGAATGGTTTCAATATAAAATTGACTCCAAAAAGGTGAAAATCCGCGTCCACCAGGAGCGGATTTCCTTTCTGGAACGAAAGCTTGAACGATAGGAAGACGAGAAAAAACGCGCCTTCTGTCAGATTTCAAAAACACGCAGTTTTGATGTTTATCGGGTGGCCGAAGAGCAGTTGACCTGGGAAGACAGCAATCGCCCCCTGGAAACCAAATATGAACGGGAAATAGCGAAACAGCGCTCTAGTATTGAACGCTTGCGGCGTACTCCTCGTGAATCTTTCCTAAAGTCACAACCTCCATCAGCGCAAGCACCGCCTCCAGAGCCAACACCCGTAAAGCAGGCACCAGTAGAAAAAGCCCCCATTACCCTGACAAAGGCTAGACGCATTCAGGAAGAGGTTGAAATGCAGAAATCTCAGTACGAAGAGCGGCGGTTGAGGGAGATATTGAAAGATAATAATTTGGAGCTAGGAAAGATATAACACATACCTTTACACGTGTTCAGTGATTCAATCAACAGACAGACGCTATTTTCGGCCGATTATAGGCCTACCGAAAGTGAGATAGTAGTTGTACCTCTAAATTTATGTCCGCTTGCGAAGTCTTTTGCACCAAAAAAATAGTGAGAGGCCAGACCTAAGCTAACTGGCTTATCTCTACAATAGAACAACCTATAAACTATTTCAGCAGCTCCCCCCCAATTATAGCTACTATTATTCAAACTAGAATCACTATCTCTCCGTGAGACAAGGGGGGGATTTAATGAAGCAAAAGAGTATATTATAGTTCCATCAGCTTGAA
>JBCDIR010000039.1:0-9893 GCA_038748735.1 Bacteroidota bacterium
ATCTCGTACAAGATTATCTCCGAGGTGGTGAGTACAGCATTAAATATTCTTTTGCTAACCAACTAAAAGAATATATGACGCTTACTCGTCGTAGTCAGAAGAAACTCGGAGGTGAACTAAATATTGAAAAAACCAAGCTCAATAAACTACTCAGTGGGAAAGTAAATCCTTCAATGGATATTTGCTATCGACTAGAGAAGCACAGCGACAACATCCTACCAGCACTCCTTTGGTATGATCTTCATCTTAAGCAACTAGCCTACGAGGCAAGTAGCAACGACGCTATCCGCGTGGCTGCTTATCAGCAAGTCACAGGGGGATTATTTCTTAAACAGACTAGTTGATTTCAACTAACACAACTCTAGCGTAATATGAGAGCATTGTTCTCCATACTAATCCTACTTAGCACAACCTCTCTTTCCGCCACCAACCAAATCACCTCCCACGGTACAGGAGCCGACCGCTTCTGGCTCATCCACGACGATAGTGCCAATACCCAAGTACGGGAACTGGTGGTCTTTGTACACGGCTACGCTGCTGCTAACCCGGCGTGCTACGGACAGTGGATTGAGGCTATTACGCAACGAGGCTACGTGGTGCTGTTTCCGAAGTACCAAACGGGTACGTGGCTTCCCCGTACGCGCGTTTTCCAAGAACGTGTACACGAAAACATACGAGCGGCACAGCCGTTAATTGCGCAACAATTTGGTTGGACGGTTGAAAGCATCCACTTCGTGGCGCACTCATTGGGAGGCATCATTTCGGCTAACTTGGCCCAGCTATACAGCCAAGCACAGAGCCCTCACCTGAAAAGCATGACCCTCATCCAACCCGGCTACAAATACCTCAAACTCGGCCGCCAAGACAGCTACGCAGACCTCACCGCCGATGTACCAGTGATTCTCCTCACTTCCGATAACGATCGGACTTCCGGCCAGCGCTTTGCCAAGCATTTGTATCAAACCTCACCTCAGCTAGCGCACAAAGTTCATTTGCACCAAAGCTCCAGCAAATACGATGGGCAGAAAGTACGCGCCAACCATATCGTTCCTATCGCAGTCAGTAAAGCACTAGACACGGGTAACCGCAACATCATCATTTGGGTTAACCTCTGGTTCGGCAAAACGAACGTCATCGACGAGCAAGTCATCTGGCGCTTGACGCAGGCCAACCTCGCTGCCAGCAACGACACAGCAGCCACCGCAGCCCTGTTTTCAGATGCAGAACAGCTGACCTACAGCGGTACTTGGCCAGATGGGACATCGTTGCCCGAACTCACGATCGTCCAATAAGAATTTTGTAAAACGGACTCCGCCTAAACTCCCGTACGATGGAGCGTTTCGAGCGAATAAGTTTGCCCTTATTTCCCCGTCGTACGTACCGAGCGGGAAAGGGGTGGACGTCAGGATTCCAGGAGCTTTCCCAGGTAGTGAAACGAAGGGGGATACCACACGCACTTGCGCGGTAATCGTACCACTGACCTTTACGTGCTGCTGCGGCCTCAGTATAAAATTTTTGGATGGCCTGGTCAACGGCGATTTTAAAATCACAATCAGGGTGGCTAACCACGTATTCGCGGAGACGAACCTCCAGCAACTCGTAGACGCGCTCGTCTTGGATCATGTTCTCTAAGCCGTTGAAGATGCCGCGGGTTACTAAGCGTTCTATTCCTTCAAGCTGCCATAACCCTAACGCTTCGGCGCAGTCGTAAGCTACGAAGCGCTCGGTATGATACGGTAGAGCGGATGTCCAATCAAAGACCAACACATCTGGATCGCCGCCATAACCCGGTTGGATATAGTTGGCGCGGAAACTCGACGCTTCTTTCGGAACAAGGACTGAATACGACCAATACGTATCGCAATAGGACTCCGGTGGTGCTTTGTTCAGTAGAGCAGCGTTCATGCGGCGCTTTAGTACCCACCGCTTCGCCTCTTTGACGAAGGCGGCACAGGACAAAGCCGCTCTTTGGGTCGTTTCCTGAGCGCAGGTAATAGCGGTCTGCACTTGCAGTATACTGTCCGACCACCGCGCAGCTTGTCCATTATCTACTCGCAGCGCGTTGAGCAGCAATAAAGTATACCGAACAGCTTGCGGTCGCATACGATCAGTACTGTTCAGTTGTGCAACGAGCGTATCGGGAAATAGTAGCTCTTCCGGAAATATCGACTCGTAGGCTAGTTGGTGAAAAAGACCGTGATCATCGTAGTCTAACCGGCTGAGATCTTGCTGCGCTTGTACTCGGACGCTCCCCAACAACAGGAGTAGCAGAAGCCACCGCAGACGCTCGTATAAAATTAAAGAGGCTTTACCCGTAATTTTAGGCTTGGCCATGCCACTAACGCGTCAAGTACATATACCGCTGCTTGTCCAGCTCGCGGAAGAACGGATCGGTCAGGTCCTTGATGAAGCGGATGGCCTCACCCGTCGACTTCATTTCTGGCCCGAGTTGCTTATCGACATTCGGGAACTTGTTGAAGCTGAAAACCGGCACCTTGATGGCAAACCCACTCGGACGCGCCTGGATGTTGAAGTCTTTGAGCTTGGCGGCCCCCATCATCACTTTGGTAGCAATCTTGAGATACGGTACTTGGTAGGCTTTGGCGATGAAGGGTGTGGTACGTGAGGCGCGCGGGTTGGCTTCGATCACGTAGACCTGCTCGTCTTTGATGGCAAACTGGATGTTGATGAGTCCTTTTATTTCTAGTGCCTTCGCCAGCTTTTCAGTGTATTCCACCATCTTATTGACCACGTCTACGGAGAGACTGTAAGTAGGCAGCACGGCAGAGGAGTCACCGGAGTGGATACCGGCTGGCTCAATGTGCTCCATGATACCCATGATGTGGACCTCGTCGCCGTCGCAGATAGCGTCTACTTCGGCTTCCTTGGCGCGGTCGAGGAAGTGATCGACTAGCACGCGGTTGTCGGGCATGTGCTTGAAGATGTGCAGCACGTGGCGCTCCAATTCCTGATCATTGATGACAATACGCATATCCTGACCACCGAGTACGTAGCTCGGGCGTACCAGTACGGGATAACCTACCCGATTGGCTACTTTGAGGGCTTGGTCGGCATCGTCGGCTACGCCGTAATTGGGATACGGAATGTCCAGTTTTTTCAGCAAGTCGGAAAAGGCGCCGCGGTCTTCGGCCAGGTCCATGTTTTTGAAGCTGGTACCAATAATTTTGATGCCCTTATTGTGGAAAGTCTCAGCGAGTTTGAGCGCCGTTTGCCCCCCCAACTGCACGATGATGCCTTCTGGTTGTTCCAGTTCGATAATCTCTTCAAGGTGTTCCCAGAAGACAGGCTCGAAGTACAGTTTGTCAGCAATATCGAAGTCCGTAGAGACGGTTTCGGGATTACAGTTGACCATGATGGCCTCGTAGCCCGCTTCCTTAATCGCTAGCAGACCGTGGACGCAGCAATAGTCGAACTCGATACCCTGACCAATGCGGTTGGGACCGGAACCGAGTACGATGATTTTCTTATTGTCGCTGGGAACGCTTTCGTTTTCGCCGTCGAAGGTGCTGTAGAAATAGGGCGTCTGCGCCTCGAATTCGGCAGCGCAAGTATCCACCATTTTATAGGTACGGGTGATGCCGAGCGCTTTGCGGTGCTGGCGTACTTGGTCCTCTTCGACCCGCAGTAACCACGCAATTTGCGCATCCGAATAACCCACAACTTTGAGTTGACGCATGAAATCCTCCGGAATATCTTCCGCTACGTTGTAGCGAATGAGTTGCTTTTCCATTTTGACCAAACGCTTGATCTGGCGGATAAACCACGGATCAATATTGGTCAGTTTTTGGACTGTTTTGGCAGGAACGCCCAAGCGCAGGGCATCCTTGACGCGGAAAATGCGGTCATCGCTGGCCTTTTCGAGGCGCATGAGGATGTCCTCCGTCTTGATCCACTCCTTCTTATCGGCACCGAGTCCGGCGCGGTTTTGTTCTAAACTTTGACACGCTTTCTGGAGCGCTTCGAGGAAGTTGCGGCCAATGCCCATCGTCTCCCCTACCGATTTCATTTGGAGACCGAGTTCGTGGTCCGCACCGGGGAACTTGCTGAAGTTCCAACGCGGCATTTTCACGATGACGTAGTCCAGCGTCGGCTCGAAGTAGGCAGAAGTCGTTTTGGTAATCTGGTTCTTCAGTTCGTCCAAGGTGTAACCGATGGCTAGCTTGGCGGCAATCTTGGCAATGGGATACCCCGTCGCTTTAGACGCTAGCGCCGAAGAACGACTCACCCGGGGATTAATCTCGATGACGATCCACTCTTCCGTTTCGGGGTTTTGGGAAAACTGGATGTTGCAACCACCCGCAAAATTACCCAGTGACCGCATGGCCTTGATCGCCTGGTCACGCATTTCTTGGTAAGACGTATCCGACAAGGTCATGGCCGGTGCCACGGTGATGGAGTCGCCCGTGTGGATACCCATCGGGTCCAGGTTTTCGACCGTACAGATGATGACGACATTGTCCGCATCGTCGCGGAGTAGCTCCAACTCAAACTCTTTCCAACCCAGCACCGCTTTCTCTACCAACACCTCGTGTGTCGGACTCATGTTAAGACCGTGGCGCAGTTTGGCGTCAAATTCATCCGCCGTGTGGACGAAGCCACCACCGGAACCGCCCAAAGTATAGGACGGACGAATGACCAGCGGGAAACCAATCTTCTGCGCCGCTTCTTTACCTTCCAGGAAGGAGTTAGCGATCTGCGAAGGGGCAACGGCCAGGTTATTTTCAATCATGTGCTTGCGGAAGGCCTCGCGGTTTTCGGCCAGCTCAATGGCTTCCAAGTCCACTCCGATGAGACGGGTGTTGTACTTCTCCCACACGCCACGTTGTCCCGCTTCGATGGCGAGGTTGAGGGCCGTTTGCCCCCCCATGGTCGGCAGGACGGCGTCGATTTGCTGCTCTTGCAAAACTTGCTCAATGCTTTCTACGGTCAGGGGTAGGAGGTAGACGTGGTCCGCCGTGACGGGATCCGTCATGATGGTAGCGGGGTTACTGTTGATGAGCGTTACCTCAATACCTTCCTCGCGCAGGGAGCGGGAGGCTTGGCTGCCGGAATAGTCAAATTCACAGGCTTGACCAATAACAATAGGACCGCTCCCAATGATGAGAACGCTACGGATAGACTTGTCTTTTGGCATGATTTTGCAATTTTTGACCGAACGTGCTCAACCCGAAATTGGAGTGGATAGATGGGTCGTTGGGTTGCGTTCAGTGTAAATCGCGGGCAAAGATAACATCTGGGTTTTAGTTATGGAAGGGATAGCGGGAAAAACTGCTAAAAAGTAGCGGGGGAAATTGTAATTGGCTGCGCTTACGTGCTGCTCTAGCGTAGTTTACACGGAGCGGTTCAGGGAGCGCAGGCACTATTCCGTATTGCTCTGCACCTTCGGTGACCTTTGTGTTAACCAAGTGCAATTCGTGGTTTACGCAGAGCGCACGGAGCGGCTCACGGAGGACAGGAAGCACAGGCACTATTCTGTATTTCTCTGCACTTTCGGTGACCTTTGCGTTAACCAAGTGCAATTCGTGGTTTACGCAGAGCGCACGGAGCGGCTCACGGAGGGCAGGACTTGTTAGCTTGTTGAGCAGGCGCTCAGGTCACAGACCAGCGAGCAGGGAAAGAGACACTCTTAGACAGACCATACTGCGTAGACCGGAGTACTAAAATAGTAGTCTATTGCAGCCAACGACTCATTCGTATATTTTCAGCGTAAGCCCTATGGATAATGGTTAACATTTTTGCAACCTTGTTGCAAATGATCGATGTACATCCGTCAAAATTTGGACTTTTTATGAAAAGGCTTTTTACCTATCTACTTCTTTTCTCTAGTATATATTATGGTACTGCCCAAGTCACCTTTGAACCCCCAAAAGAAGCAGTGGAAATCAGTGCCACCCCAACTTCCCAAACCATTGATATTGACGGCACTTTAGACGAAGCGGACTGGCTAAATGCCATCCCCATCACTACTTTTGTCCAAAAAGATCCTACCCAAGGTGATCCGGTGAGCAGCCCCACGGAAGCCAGAATATTGTTTGATGAGGAGCACTTGTACGTCGGAGCGGTTTGTAAAACGGCCAACGGGAAAGCAGACATCCGCACCCAAAACATGCAACGGGATTTCAACTACTTCCAAAACGATCTGTTTGGGATTGCCATCGATGGCTTTCTGGATAAACGCAACGCTATGGCCTTCCAAACTAACCCGCACGGCACCCAGCGGGAAATATTGGTCATGGACGACGAAATTTTCAACCGCGAATGGTCCGGCTTGTGGAAAGTGAGAACCCAAATTTTAGACTCGGCCTGGGTCGTTGAAATGGCCATTCCCTGGAAGACGCTGCGCTATCCACCCGGCTGTGATAAAATAGGGATTATTCTAACCCGAAATCTCAGAAGTAATAACGAATACGTCTCCTTTCCAGCGGTCCCGCGAGCGTATAACGTGTACCGGATGCCGTACGCAGCAGTGCTGACGGGTATCCAACCACCACCACCCGCTGCTAATGTACAGGTTATCCCCTACGCACTTGTTGATTACAATCGCAGTTCCATAGATGGTGTAGCGGCTGACGAAGCCCCTGACTTTAAGGCGGGGGGAGAAGTCAAATGGGTGACGGGCCCCGCCTCCGTACTGGATTTTACGTTCAATACCGATTTCGCCCAAGCCGACGTGGACCGCCAAGTGGTCAACCTGACGCGCTTTTCCGTCCTCTTTCCCGAGCGGCGACAGTTCTTTTTAGAAGGCAACGAAATATATCGCATGGCCGCCTGGGATGAACTCCAACCCTTCTTCAGCCGACGCATTGGATTGGATGACAGCGGAAATCCCATTCCTATTGACGCAGGTATCCGCTTTACCAACCGCAGCGACAAGCAAAATATTGGTCTCTTAGCTATCCGGCAGCGGGCTGACGGTGACACCCCCGCAGCCAATTTCGCCGTGGCGCGCTATTCCGCCAATTTGTCCAACCAGGGGCGTGTCGGCGGTATGGCTACCGTGCGCTACGACGAGGCCGATGCCTCCGGTAAATCTACCTTTAACGCTACGGCTACCGTAGACGGATTCTTTCGGCCAACGCAGCAGATCAATTCTTTTTGGATGGTATCGGGTTCCAAAACTACTGGCGCTATCGAAGACCAGGGACTTTCGGGAGCTACGTGGACCTATTATTCCAATAACTGGATTTACCTGGGACTGGTAGAAGCCTTCGTGACCGAGCATTACAATCCGAGGGCTGGTTTCATCAGTGCCAACAATTACCTCTTGACCAGTCCGGCGCTCACTTTCCGCTTGCGTCCCAAGTGGTTGCCCGACTTCATCCGCCAGATCAATCCGGGCGTGAGTAGTTATCTCTACAATTATCTGGATGATCTCTCTTTCCGGGAAGGTTTCGTGAGCTATACGCCCATAGATGTGGCCTTTCAGAACGGCAGTGAACTGACGTACCGTATTAGCACTAACTGGCAATCGCTGCGGGCGACGTTTTCCCCAGTGGGCATTGATATTTTGCCCGGCGAGTACCAGTTTACGAGTCACCGGATTGCTTACGTCAGTGATTTTTCGAAGAAAGTGGCCGTGGGGGGTGCGTACCGCTTTGGAGGGTACTTTGATGGACAACTTAATTCCGCTTCGGCTTCTTTGCGCTTGGCGCCTTTGCCCCATATTCAATTGACGGCAGATTATGAATACAATCGCCTCACTGACCTGGGAGAAGCGCGCGCAACGGCGGAAACGCACCTCATTGGTACTGAGCTAAGACTGGCGCTGAACCCCAGGATTCAACTCATCTCGTTTTTACAGTACAATACGGCAGCGGAAAGTGTAGCGCTCAATAGCCGCTTCGTTTGGGAGTATCGCCCGTTGTCGTATTTCTTTTTGGTGTATAATGATAATCGCCAAGAATTTTTCGATTTTGAAACGGGCAGCATGACGGAACGACGCAACCAGCAGGGGATATTTAAGGCTACTTTTTTGCGGCAGTTTTAGTCAATGCGCCTGTTTTGCGTTGCTTGGTCTAGTTATGTACAGGGGCTATCCCGGCTGTGCCGGATTGGATGCGTATCACCGAGCGAGATAGCTATGTTACCCAAGTGCGATTCGTGGTTTGCACTGAGCGCGCGGAGCGGCTCACGGAGAACACGGAGCACAGGTACTATTCAGTATTTCTTTGCGCACTCAATGAGACCCTCAGTGATCTTTGTGTCAACCAAGTGCGATTCGTGGTTTACACTGAGCGCGCGGAGCGACTCACAAAGAACACGGAGCACAGGTACTATTCAGTATTTCTTTGCGCACTCAATGAGCCCCTCAGTGATCTTTGTGTCAACCAAGTGTGATTCGTGGTTTACACTGAGCGCGCGGAGCGACTCACAAAGAACACGGAGCACAGGTACTATTCAGTATTTCTTTGCGCACTCAGTGAGACCCTCAGTGATCTTTGTGTCAACCAAGTGTGATTCGTGGTTTACACTGAGCGCGCGGAGCGGCTCACAAAGAACACGGAGCACAGATACTATTCAGTATTTCTCGGCGCGCTCGGCGAGACGCTCAGTGGCCTCTGTGTTAACCAAGTGTGATTCGTGGTTTGCGCAGAGCGACTCCACTAGCTAGCAGAGAATGGGCCCAAAAATTAATCCGTACATTAGTCCCTTACCAAATAAATCCCCATGCAAGTCAAATTCTGCGGCGCCGCCCAGCAAGTTACCGGCAGTTGTCACCTTCTGACCCTCGAAGATGGATACACCATATTACTAGACTGTGGTTTATACCAAGGCAACGACCGGGAGATGAAGGACTTCAACGAAAGTTTTCTTTTCGATCCAGCACAGGTGGATTGCCTCATCCTTTCGCACGCGCATATTGACCATACGGGACGAGTGCCGAAGCTCGTAAAAGACGGCTTTAGCGGCCCGATTTACGCCACCCACGCCACGCGCAGCCTCTGCGCGCTCATGCTACTGGACAGTGCCATGATACAGGAGCGCGATGCGGAATACCACAATAAACGCAACCCCAAGTACCAGAAGCAAGCGCTCTACGAAAGTCGGCACGTACACGAGGCGATGCAGCTGTTCAATGGCTGTCCGTACAACAAGTGGATCAACATCAATGAGCACGTCCAAATTCAGTACCGGGACGCGGGCCACATCCTCGGCAGTGCCAGCGTGACGCTACGGATACACGAACATGACCGGACGATCCACTTCGGTTTCACGGGTGATATTGGCCGCCCGAACCGTCCCATTCTGCGCGATCCGCAAAAGATGCCCGCCGTGGATTACCTCATTTGTGAATCCACCTATGGCAACCGCACGCACGAGGAAAAACCGAAGGAGGTGGAACGCTTTTTGCGCATCATTCAGGACGCTTGTGTGGAACGTAAAGGCAAGTTGCTCATCCCTGCCTTCAGCGTGGGGCGTACGCAGGAGATCGTGTATATGATGGACCAGTTAGAGACACAGGGACGACTACCGCGCATCCCTATTTACGTAGATAGCCCGCTGGCGGTGAACGCTACGACGGTCTTCGGTGCCCACCCCGAATGCTACGACGAGGACTTGGAACGCTACCTGCTGATGGATGATAATCCTTTTGGTTTTAATGAGTTGAAATACATCAAAAAAGTGGAGGCTTCCAAGGCATTGAACCACAGTAAAGAACCATGTGTCATCATCAGCGCCTCGGGCATGATGAACGCGGGGCGAGCCAAGCACCACTTATCGAACATGATCGAAA
The DNA here is from genome assembly GCA_038748735.1 of Bacteroidota bacterium. GTDB lineage: Bacteria > Bacteroidota > Bacteroidia > Chitinophagales > Saprospiraceae > Lewinella. The sequence continues at coordinate 9,758 of JBCDIR010000039.1, forward strand.
ACCCGAAGAACACCATATTACTGGTGGGCTACGCCTCGCCACAGACGCCGGGTGGGAAGCTTCGTCAGGGGGCAAAAGGCTTGAAGCTATTTGGCGATTATAAAGAAGTACGGGCCAAGGTAGAGCAGATGGACTC
>JBCDIR010000040.1:0-9892 GCA_038748735.1 Bacteroidota bacterium
CCAGGCGGCTTCGGCTTTTAGTTTAGTTACGGCCGCTTGCGCTTGCTCAACAAATTGTCCCGTGGGAAAAGCCGCTAAATACGCTTCGTAACTGCTAATGGAGTGCGTTGTCTTTACCACGGTCCACCGCGCTTTTTCGTCTTGCTTACGCGTAAAAACAAACTCACCCCGCCGATCTCCCGCCTGAAAAAGAGGGCCACCGTCGGGTAATTGGGTGTAGTTAGAGCGAGTTTGCATACGCACCTGCTCGTACAGGAAGTTAGCGGTGATGACCTCACGCCGGCTGTTGCCCAATACGTCCAATAAGCTTTGCGCAAAGGGACTGTGGCCGTCCTCGGGGCCGTCCGCTACGGTCTCATTCTGCCGCCCCGAGCAGATCGCCCAACGGCTGGGCTGCATCCGTAATTCATCCAAATTCAACTGGCTGCTGCGCTGCGCCCGCACAAACAAGCTACCCGAAAAGCAGGCATCCGACAACAGGAGGGTATGGTGACTATTGATGTCGCGGATGTAATCTTTAATGGTGGAATTGCGAATGTACTGCGATACATCGTCGTCGGTTGCGTCTACGGGTACCCAAAATCCACGTTTGGTACTCGTTTTGTAGTGACCGTGCCCGGCGTAGTAAATGATGAGGTTGTTCGCTTCGTTCAGCTCGTCAGTGAGGCGGTCGAGGGTGTTGATGATGTTACGGCGAGTGGCACGTTCGTTGAAGAGAAATTCGGTGTGGGACAGGTCGTATGCTTGTTGTAGCAACGCTGCCACGGCTTTTACATCGCGGACGGCATTGTTGAGACGCGGCCAGTGCCCGGTATAGTTATCGATACCAATACCGAGAAAATGGGTCTCCCGCTTGGGGATGCTTGCCGACGGCTTTGCTTGCTTGGGTTGCCGACCGAAACGCTCTTTCGCCATGAACTTCTTGTTGACTTGGTCTCGGCTAGGCCGAGATCCAGGGATAACCATTTGGTGCTTTTAGTCCCTTTTTCTAGCTCGTATTTTGATCCGATTGAAAATCAGTCCAATTACTTTACCTAAAGTTAGACAAGTTCCCTAGAACAGGGGACCACCAAATCGCTGATGCTACTATCACCTGGATAAACACAGTAGACTAATTATCATATTAAGTCCGCTAATATACAATTTTGTTGCACAATGCGGGAAAAGAGTGGTAACCAGCATTTTATCAAGTTTGCAACTAAGGCTAGTTGGATCACTCCTAGTAGGTGGTAACTCCTCTCCTTCTCCTCAACCTTTGTCAGTGGCTACTGTTTCCCATAAAAACTACCCATGAAAACTAAAGTCTGCGCCACCTGCAAGGAAGAGCATACCGTTCTATTCCGTATCCAAATCAGGAAGGGAAAAGTCTGGTTATTCGTCTGCAAAAGCTGCTGTGAGCAACACCAAAAGGGCGCGTTTTACCGCTACGGCGGGACGTGGAAAGGCGCACGGCATTGATGCTAAGCTCTTAGTATTTTCTCCATCTTTCGCCCCCGCGCCAGTTCCTCCACCAATTTATCCAAGTACCGGACTTGCTGCGTCAGCGGGTTGTCAATCTCCTCTACGCGGTAGCCGCAGATCACGCCTTTGATGAGATGTGCGTTGGGGTGCAATTCGGCCCGCTCGAAGAAAGTCGCAAAGGTGACTTTCTCGTCCATCAGCGCCTGCAGCGTAGTGTCGTCAAAGCCCGTCAACCAAGTGATGACTTCGTGTAGTTCTGCTTTGGTTCGACCCTTTTTCTCGACTTTATTCACGTAATGCGGGTAAACCGAAGCAAAGGTCATTTTTGCGATGCGTTCGTTGTGTTTAGCGGTGGTTTTCATCTTTTGTTTTACTTTTTGTCTTACAAACAGCTACCCCATGGTATTGCCGTCTGCTTTCATAGTACTTTGTCAAGCCTCAATTTACGGGTTTTACTTGGTTTTTAACACAGTACCTTCCTCGCAGTGGTGCCGACAAGCCCGCCTGCTTCGTAAGCCGGCAGGTCGGCGATAGCCGCGTAACCGCGAGTCCGCGAGCACTACCACGACCGCGCTTCGGCGTGGGAGTACCACCCACCAGAGGTAGTCAACCAACTACAATCTTACTCGCAGTTTCAGCATCAACAAAATACTGGTGTAAAGTACGTCAATAAGCAAATTTAGAAAATCCACTGACAATATACCCCAGGTCCACACGCTAAGCCCTAACTTTGTAAACAAACAAACTGCTTCCAATGACAACGCTAGAACCTACCGTAAAAGCAAAAATCGACCACTGGCTCAACGGTGCGTACGACGCGACGACCAAAGCCACCATCCAAGCACTGTTGGATGAGCAGGACCACACGGCCCTGACCGACGCTTTTTACAAAGACCTCGAGTTCGGCACGGGCGGCATCCGCGGCATCATGGGCGTAGGGTCTAACCGGATCAATCGCTACACTTTGGGGGCGGCTACGCAGGGGTTCAGCAACCATCTACTCAACACCTACCCCGACGGAGATATTAAAGTCGTCATTGCGCACGACTGCCGGAATAACTCTAAAGCATTTGCGCAGTTGGTAGCCGACATCTTTTCGGCCAATGGCATCCGCGTCTACCTCTTCACGGACCTACGGCCTACGCCAGAATTGTCTTACGCCATCCGCCAACTGGACGCACAGGGTGGCGTGATGATTACCGCTTCGCACAATCCGCGCGAGTACAACGGCTACAAAGCCTACGGCGCGGACGGTGGCCAACTGACGCCGCCCCACGACAAGTCCGTCATCACGGAAGTACAAAAAGTAACCGCCGTCGAGCAGATCAAATTTGAGCGCAACGCGGACCTCATTGAGCACATTGACTTGGCCATTGACCAGCCATTCATTGCGGCCCTGAAGTCATTGTCGTTATCGCCAGAAGCCATCGGACGCCACAAGGACATGCCCATCGTCTTCTCGCCCATCCACGGTACGGGAGGGGTGATGGTGCCGCCCGTTTTGGAGGCTTTTGGTTTTGAAAACGTCCACTTGGTGGAAGAACAGATGGTGGTCGACGGTGACTTTCCCACGGTCGTCTACCCCAATCCAGAAGAGGAGGAGGCCCTGACGATGGCCCTAGAAAAAGCCCGCCAAGTCGGGGCCGAATTGGTCATGGCCAACGATCCAGACGCCGACCGCGTGGGTATCGCCGTGCGCGATAACGAAGGAGAACTCATTCTGCTCAACGGTAACCAAACGGCCGTCCTACTCGTCGACTACGTCATGCGTGCCTGGGCGGACCAGGGTAAACTCACGGGCAAGGAATACGTCATCAAGACCATCGTGACCACTTACATGATCGACAAGATTGCCGCCGCGCGCAATATTGATTGCTTCAACACGCTGACGGGCTTCAAGTGGATCGGGAAAATCATGACGGAACTGGAAGGGGAGCGCACTTTCCTGGCGGGAGGCGAAGAAAGCTACGGCCTACTCGTTGGCGAACACGCCCGCGATAAGGATGCAGTGGTATCCTGCGCCATCATCGCCGAAATGGCCGCCTACTACAAAGACCAAGGCCGCAGCCTCTACGATGCCCTACTGGACTTATACTTAGAATACGGTTGCTACCAAGAAAAGCTGGTCGCCATCAAAAAAGAGGGTAAAAGCGGTGCCGAAGAAATTAAAGCGATGATGGATGGCTTCCGCACCAATCCGCCTACCAGCTTGGGCGGCGCTCCCGTAGCTACGGTCAAGGATTACCAAACGGGCGTAGCCAAAAACTTACTCACGGGCGAGGAAACAAAAATGGATTTACCGTCTTCCAACGTCCTCCAGTTCATCACCGAAGACGGCAGCATCGTTTCGGCCCGGCCTTCGGGTACGGAACCCAAAATCAAGTTCTACTGCAGTGTGAACGCACCGCTAACGGACAAAGCTGATTACGCCAAGGTAAAGGCTGACCTCCTAGCTAAGGTAGACCGCCTGATGGGAGAATTAATCTAAACTTCACTGGTAAGTCGGATACTATCTGATAGTACTTGATAGACCGCCTGCCAGTCTGGAGTAGCTTGTAAGAGGGCCAAGTGCCGCTCCAAGGTCGCTTCGTCATTGCGTCGGGCAGGTCCGGTTTGGGCGGCGGCGGGAGGAAGTTCGTCCAGCTTAGCGATGGTCTCGCGCAGGAGCGGTAACAGTAGCTCGCCGGGTAAGGCTTCGGTTTCGACCAAGGACTGACTGATGTGTTGCAGGTGATTGGTGAAGTTGTTGACGAAAACCGCCGCGAGATGCAGCCGCAACCGTTGCGCGTCGCTGACGGCGGTCACCGAATCACTCATTTGGGCCGCTAAAGCACGTAACCAGCGATAATCTTCGGGCTGTTGAGCTAACAAACAAAGCGGTACCTGCCGAAAATCTACGGCACGGTCTTTAGAGAACGTTTGCAAAGGATAGAACACGCCACAGCGTGCGAAATACTCGCTAAGGACGCTAGACGGTGTCGCCCCCGAAGTGTGTACCACCAGCGCACCACTGGGCAAGTGGGCAGCTAGTTGCTGGGTGACCGCCGCAATTTGTCCATCGCTAACGGCGAGAAGATACAAATCAGCGTCAGTAGCAATGGCTCCCACGTCCGTACCGTAGGCGCAGTCGAGCCGTTCCGCCACAGCCCGCGCACTGGACGCTGTACGGCTGTGGACGTGAATGACCTGCGCACGCGTCCGCTGCAGCTGCTGACCGAGGTGCCAGGCCACGTTGCCCGCTCCGATGAGCACCACGCTATATCGCCTAGGCTTTGACACCCTGCACGCTGATCCGGTGGTACATACTCAGCGTCAGACCGATCATCATGAGCGTAGTTCCAATCCAGAAATAGTTGATGCCGGGGAATTCTTTCGCTTGTAGCGCAATCCAATCCGTGCGGTAGGTCTGATGCGCTACGGAGAAAGAGGCTTCCGCCACGATCGGGGGCTTGTGTGCTAGGAACAATTGTATCGCCCCCGTTCCCGGGTCGAGGCTCGCAAAGCGCGCGTGGAACCCGAGACTTTCCACCTCATCTTTGAGGTTGAGCGGACGGTTATCACGTATCAGGAAAATCGGCTCGGCGATCTCCGAGCGGCCATCTTGGTGGACCACTTGGAGGCGAGCACCTACGACAACGTCCCCCGCTTTACGCTCGTAGCTGGGGTGTTGAACGTCCTTGTTAAGTCCGAGCACTTTGACTTGTAGCTCCCCTACCTGTGCCGTCTCACCGGGGCGGAGTCGGTGCTCGGCATAATTGAGGGCCGTCTCCGCAGTGTAGACCTGGTCGAAGATGTCTTCGTTTAAGCGCACCCGCGTACTAATCGGATTGATCTGCTCGGGGAAGGTGTAGAGTACCTGACCGCGTAGGGCCACCACGGGCTGGATGATGAAGGTACTGTCTAAATCCAAACTCGTCACGCGCATTTTGACGCCCACGGACAAGTCGCCCTCCTGCGGATCGTAGTCCGGGTGTTGGGCACCGCGTTCGATGTCTAGCACTTCAAGTTCAAAAGTGGTTATCTGGGTGGTGTCCAAATCCTTAATTTCTACCGTATCCTGCATAGTCAGCACGCTACCCACGGGTGCGCGGTAGGACGTATATTTCAGCTCGGCCTCGGCTTTCTTCTTTTCCTCAATGTCCATCTCGGCGGGAGGCAGACTCACGATGTGGGTGAAGACGTCCCGGTTCCAGTAATGCCTGGTACTCGGGTTGACGGCAGCTACTTTAGAGAAAGATTTATCGTACAAAATATTCGGCTCCAACTGGAATTCTTCCACTACTTGGCCCGTTTTGTTGCGGCGTTTATAGTCTACGTAGTAAGTACGCGTGAGGTAGTCGATGGTATCGCGGCGGTAGGTCAGCTCGTATTCGCCCATTTGTAGCGGGGCATCACGAATGAGGAGAACGGTATTGCGTTTGTCGTCTTCATCGGCGGTGAGACCATCCATGATGAAGAGGTTTTTGCTAATCACTTTTTGGTTTAAACCACTAAACAGAATGCCCACGATCATCAATCCGAAACCAATGTGCGACAGCGCCGAGCCGCCAATTTTCATATTCCCTTTGAGGAAATAAATGATGTGGTCCAGGTTAGTAAACACTGCAAACCAACCCGTAAACATGAGCGCCACGTACTGCCACGCGTGCAGGTCGATACTGAGCGTAGTCAACCAAGTAGCCGCCACCGCCAGTACAATACTAATGCCCAAGCGAGTAAAGAAGGTTTTCTCCTGCGTGTCAAACTGCCCTTCGCGCCAGCGCAAAAATTGGCTAAAGCCTGACAGCAGCGCTACGAATACCCCAATCCACAATTGGTACTTATTGAAGTGCGGCACGGGGTCCGTTATCGTCACGGGTAAGTGACCGGGGTCGAACCAGGCGGCAATTTTATTGTAAACGGGCAGCGAAGTCGCTACGGAAATCAACACTGCCGAAAACAGTAGGACCAAACTCCCGATGAACATCCAGAATTCTTTACTATTGATACTTTCTTCCTTGGCGGGAACGGGAATGCCGCGGTAACGCCAAAAGAAGATACCGAGAAAGACCAGTAGCGGTGCAAAGATGAAGAGGAGCAATTGTGGCCCCAGCCCCATTTCCGTAAAGGCGTGGACCGACGTATCGCCCAGCACACCACTACGCGTGAGGTAAGTAGAGTAAACGATGAATACAAAGGTCAGTCCGTAGAAAAAATAGGTCGAGCGGATGCTCTGACCCGTAGCACGCGCAACCAGGTGCGTATGAATACCCGCAATGAGCAACAACCACGGCACCAACGACATATTCTCCACGGGGTCCCACGCCCAGTAACCGCCGAAGCTGAGCGCCTCGTAGGCCCATGCGCCTCCCATCAGAATCCCCGTACCGAGGATACCACCACTCATCAACGCCCAGGGCAGCGCCGGCTTCAACCAACCTTTGTGATCTTTAGTCCATAAGCCCGCGATGGCGAACGCGAACGGCACTATCGTAGAAGCAAAACCCAGGAACAAGGTAGGTGGGTGAACGGTCATCCACCAGTTTTGGAGCAGCGGATTAAGTCCTGTACCCTCCAACAAACTGACGTATTCCGCATTAGCGAAAATGGGCGCGTCCATGGTGTCCCGCAGCAACAACAGTGGATTGCTACCGATGCGGTAGGCTTCGTCGCCAAAGCCGAAATATACCCCCAGCAACATCGACGACAGTATCACTTGCACGCCCGCCACTACGGACAGAACGGGAGACTCCCAGCGCCCCGCTGACCAAATCAGCAGACCACCCAGCACTACGTGCCAAAACATCCACAACAGAAAACTGCCCTCCTGTCCTTCCCAGAAGGCAGAAAAGATGTAGCGAAATTGAAGATCGTCATTGACGTGCGCCTGTACGTACTGGTACTCGTAATAGTTGTTGATCATCACGTAGAAGATCAAACCGATGATGAGGAATACTAGGCCACCGTGTAGCCCGAACGACCACCGCCCGAGCCGCCGCCAGGTTGCGCTTTGCTCCACTTCTTCCCGTCGCTGAGTGGCCATAAAATAGGCGAAACTACTGAGAATAGCAGCGCAAAAACTAAGAAACACCGCTGGTTGACCTATACGGCCCGGCCAGAGGTGTTCACCTATGTACTGTATACTTTCCGTGTCAACCATAAAGGGTTAGCTCGCTTTTTTCTTGAGTTGTAATTCTTCGTCCTTGTACTTGGACGGGCACTTCATGAGGATGTCCGTAGCTACGAAAGCATCGGTTTCCATGCGCCCCGTCAGTACGACCTGCTCAGACATCTCGAAGTCCTGTGGTTTGGCTTGTAGTAGCTTCACCTTCTGGACCGTACCTTCTCCGTCCTTGATGTAAAAGGTAAATAAATTAGGATCTTTAATCGGATCGTAGACCATGGGTTTGTCTTTGGCCAATTGACCCGCGATTTTCACGCGACCACCATCCTCGAGCGCTTGCTCAATGGTAGAATACGTGCTGAGATCGTCTTGTGCTACGACAAACAAGGAAGCCGCAATGGCCAACATGATACCCACAATGATATATACCTTTTTCATGATAGACGGTATTGGAATGACTTTGACCAGCGTTTACTGATCGAATTGCAAAAATACGCTCCTACGCCATGGTCTGCGTAAAAGTGATGTCATATTCGAATGATTCCGCTACATCTTTAACCCGCTTCGCTTTCGTAAGCCAAACATCCTCCCGCTGGAATCCCCGTCAGGTAACTGTCGGCCTCGATTACTGAGGCCTTCACCGCATTTGCTGGGTGAGTCGTGAAAAGTAGCTTACCCAGGGTGGTCTTGCTTAGTCGTATCCGAGTCGTTACTGGATTCGAACCCAAATTGACCACGAATACGTAACGGGACGGAGTCGACTGCGTCCAGCTGATGACGGCAACTTCCTGGCTAGGGTCCGGTGGGAGTAACCAACGAGTGATAGCTCCCGTCAATTCCGGAAGCAAGGCCGCCGCTAACTGCTGAATGCGTTGTAAACGCTGAAAGAGCGCTACGTTCTGCCCCCACTGGTACGGACCGCGCGTCATTTTGGGGCCGTGGTCCAAATGAAAGACGTATAACTTAGTGTAGTGCTCATTCGGAGCGGGTTGTGGGTGAGGGTCCCGTTGTTCAAAACCCAAACCGACGTAGCTTGGCGTATCCGTTAAAAATAGCCCAATGAAAAGGCGAGCTTCGTTGGCGTGCAAATAGAACTTATCGAAACGCGGGTCGTCCTTATCCGCCGTCAGGAGCGTAAAGTTAGGGACAACAGCACTGTTAGCTTGTATACTAAGGTAGCGCTGAAATTCCGTCACAAACAGCTCCTCCCCTACTACCATACTTTGTAAATCGCCCAGGGTGGTGTCTGCATGGCTGGCGGTCAAATGCGCCACTTCGTTACCGTAGCCCATGACGTTATCCGGTGCGAGGAAGCTCTCGGCGAAGTAACCAAAATAAGGGACATCTCGCTGTATGCGCAATTTGACCGCTCCCAGCGGGTCGTAGTACGCTGGTACGGGATCGGGGACGCCCTCCGGACGCATTTGCACGTGTGACATATCCCCGCGCATGAAGTCGAAGTTGTATTCCCGTTGCACGGCGGCGTAGTGCTCACAAAAGTAGTCCCATACCGCCGTACGGGGAGTGTCAAAGTCAACGGCCCAGTTTTGGTTATCCTCCAGACGTCCGTAGAATTTATAACGTGCCAGCGGACCGAATACCCGCGACATCTTTTGCGGTTCGGTGATGCGGTAATCGCGCCATTCACGTCCAGCAAAATCGACGACTTGGGCCGCTGGGTCTGGGTCTACTTCGAGGCCACGGTAGGGCGGGGCCATGGTTGCGGGTACGGGTTCCAACCCGCAGCGGTAGAGCCAGTCGACGAGGGCAGCGCGGCGTTGCAAGCGTCCGTGATAATCCTGGGGTTCGCCAAAAAGTACGCGGAGGCGCGTTGCTTCCGGCACCGCCGGACCAAAGAATTGAGCTAGGCTAGGTGGCAAGCCGGAGACCGCTACGGCAGGTCCCACCTGTTGTAACCACTGACCGATGGCTTGTTGAACTTGCGTATGCAAATTGGCCCGATGGTTCGTAATGCGCATTCCTTGTCGGACAAGCCACTCGAAATACTGGGGTTGTGCCAGCGCCATTTCCGAGTAACGATCCGTGTGCGGAATGACGTCCATCCCGACAGTTTTTCCCGTGGCGTGGAGTAGATTAACGACCGCCCGCAGTTGCCGTTCGACGGTATTGAGCTGAGGGACTAAGCTGGCCAACTCACTGCTGTAAAACTCCGGGTTGATTTGCCAGGACGCCATGCCGTAGAGGCTGGCCACCACACCCGGCTCCCAGATTGGTAAGAGATGAATACTCGACTGACTAGCGGGCAGCGTCAGCGCGTATTTGACCACGTTCCAGAAGGATTGCACGGTACGTACGTTCACGCCCACC
>JBCDIR010000041.1:0-9807 GCA_038748735.1 Bacteroidota bacterium
AATCAAGATCTACGATAAGCCGACACTGCCCCCAACGGTGGTTTGTCCGCGTTTCTAGTGTTATCAATTTGCTAATAGTGCAACTTAGAACAATGAAATCCCACCAGCTGCCTTTATAATAGGAGGTGACCCTTTTTATTAAATTTCTACGGCAAAACGCCTTGCCATTATGAATATGAAGAAGAAATATCTAATCTTACTCTGCTGCCTGACGGTACCGACCTTTTTGCTCTTGGCGCAACCGCTTCGTGGTTCCGATTACGATACCAAGATCCAATTGGGTAAGGAAGCACTAGCGGCCAGCGATTACTACAATGCGCTTACGCAATTCGATGAGGCCTTCGACGAGCGCGAAGACGATGCGCTCATCCCCATCCTAGCGGAAATCAACTACCGCCTGGGCGACTACCGGGCGGCGGAAAGTTGGTACCGTCGGGTACTGCGCCGCGACAAAGAGAACAAGTTTGCCGAACTACGTTATCCCTATGCAGAGGTACTCAAACTACAAGGCAAGTACGCCGACGCTATGGAGCAATACCAAACCTATTTGGATATTGGTAAAGACCCTACGAAGAAACAGTTGGCACAAAAAGCCCTGACCGGGGCAGAAATAGCCGTGTCCAGCAGCGGTGGTACCCAGGGCGTCACGCTCGAAGCGCTGGACCGCAAAAAGGTCAACTTCCGGATGGCCGACAACTCACCCGCCCTCAACAAGTCCGGTGACTTGATGTACTACACCACCAATCAAAACAAAGAACCCATCGTTGTCGAAGATGAGGATGACCCGGAAAATTTCTACCGGATTTTCCAAACGGAAATTTCGGAAGACGGTTACGGGAAGAGTGAAGTGCTCGGACCGGAAATCAACCGTCCAGGCTACCATAGCACCAATGTGTCTCTCTCTCCCGAAGGTGACCGCATGTACTTCACACGCGTCTTGTTATCTGGTGATAGCTTGGTAGAAAGCAAAATCTACATGAGCGAAGGCGGTGACGGTAACTGGAAGAGTGCCAACGAAGTGGTCGGCGTCAACGGCGATTTCATCGCTATGCACCCCATTGTGGGGGAATTGTACGGTAAAGAAGTCCTCTTCTTTACCAGTACGATGGAAGGCGGTGAAGGTGGCCGCGACCTCTACTACGCCACTTACCAGGGCGAGGGCGTTTACAGCGACCCCGTCAACCTGGGCGATCGAATCAACACTATCGGCGACGAAGAAACGCCGTTCTGGTTTGACGGCACACTCTACTTTGCCTCGGATGGTTACCCAACGCTCGGCGGCTTGGATAACTTCTACGCCGTCTGGAACGGTACCGAATGGAGCGAGCCGACCAATATGGGTTCCGCTTATAATTCGCACGCCAACGATCACTTTTTCCGCGTCTACGACGAGGGCTACCAAGGCTATTTCGCCTCGAATCGTCCCGAAGCGAAAGCACTGACGGGCCGCCTCTGCTGTGACGATATTTACACCTTTACCATTGCGCGGCGCTACATCGATCTAGCCGCCGGTACCTTTGACGAAGCGACGAAGCAAGCACTTAAAGGGGCGACCGTACAATTGATCGACGAAAGTGCGGCGCCGGGTACGGAGAACACCACCTCGCGGACGCTCAAAGAAGGCAACCGCTTCGATTTTCCACTGGATTTTGACCGCTCCTACAAGATCATCGCTACGCATCCCGACTACGAAACGGCGGAAATGACCTTCAATACCGTTGGCAAAACGGAGACGGAGACGATTATTCAGCGCTTGTTTTTGGTACCTAAGCCAGATATCGTTATTGACCTGGTCAAGGATGTCCCTATCGTGATGGAAAATATCCTCTACGATTTTGACTCCGATAAGATCACCGAACAGGCGGAAATTGATTTAAACCTGATCTACAACTTAATGACGGAGTATTCGGATATGAAAGTAGAGTTGGGTTCTCATACGGACTCGCGCGGTAATGATGATTATAACATGAATTTGAGTCAGCGTCGGGCGGAATCTGCGCGTCGTTGGTTGATGCGTAAAGGTATTGCCAGAGCGCGAATCGTGGCCCAAGGTTACGGGGAAACGGTACCGAAAGTGATTGATTCCGTGCAAAACGTGAAGAACCCATTCTTGGCCGTCGATGACATTCTAACCGAAGAATACATCGAAGCACTACCGGAAGAAGAGCAGCGCGAAGCCGCGTTCCAGCTGAATCGCCGTACGGAGTTCAAGATACTCGAAGGGCCTACTAGCATTCAAATTAAAGTAGGCGAGCAAAAGATCAGACCCAGCGAAGACCGCGGCAGCAACATCGGTCAAAAGACCGACCCCGAAGTCTCCAGCATGTCTTCTCTCCACGGGCAAAAGAACCTCAAAGGTGTACCGATCATGACTTTCGAGACGCGCAGCCATAGCCTCGGCGAAGTGGCCAAAGGCGAAAAGCGTAGCTTTACCTATACCTTCACTAACGAAGGAGATACGGACCTCATCATCGACTTGGTGTCAGCTTGTGACTGTACCAGCACCAACCAAGACGATTTAGTGGGTAAACGCTTCCAGCCCGGCGAAAGTGGCACCCTGGAAGTCACCTTCGACAGCACCGAAAAAGACGAATCCGAAACCATCGACGTGGACATCTACCTCCGCAACGATGATAACCAGGGTAATCCCATTGTGGAAATGCTGAAGTACGATTATCTTTTGAAGTAGATAAGTAGGATAAGTTTTTCCCAGAGCGGGACGTTATCGGTGCAACGGTGGCGTCCCGCTTTTGGTTGGGATAGTGTGTTGGGCCTATATCACACGGACAAATCAAGAACAATCTTGATATTCTCACGCAGCTTCGGGAGTAAGTTAGTAGGAAAGTCACCTATTTTTTTGAGGAGCCGCCTATTGTCGATTGCACGCAGTTGGTCGATCATTACGGCACTTTTGTGATTTAAACCTCCTTGCCCCTTAGCTAGATTAATACGCAAGAGGAGCGTTTTTTTTCTGGTAACAGTCGTCAATGGACAAATGATAGTTGAAGGATGTACCGCATTGAGCAGGTCACTCTGCACGATCAAGACGGGCCTTATTTTACCTGGTTCTGTACCGTGTTGGGGACTTAGGTCTGCCGTCCAAATTTCAAATTGTTTAAACCTCATCTTCTAACTGTTCAAACTCCTGTAAAACACGCATAGAATCATCACTCACCAGTTTAGATTCCATTTCTAACTGAGCCGCAATAAGTTTACGCCTTTGATGCTTGTTGTAGAAGTCAATTGCGTCGTTTATGTAACTATTTCTGCTCGCGGTCAAGTGTTGAAGGACTTCTTCTGCCTCCAAGAGGATTTGATCTTTAAGCTTTAATGATATACTTTTCATAGCACTTTTTTTTACAAACTTATATCTTTTTATGATATTAATCAAGTAACACTTCCGGTAGTTGTATTAAAAAAAATATGCGAATGGAGCGTTAAGAGTGATCTACCAACTGGTAGGTCGAATCCGATGTAGTCCTTAATTCGCATTAGACAAAAAAGGGCCACCTTTCGAAAAAGGTGACCCTCGAGTGAAAAGTTTCAACAGTCGGCTTTATTCTTAATTATCCTTCATGCGACGCATTACGTTGATGCTAGTCCGCTCGGTAAACGGTTTACCCGTTTGTTGCTCGAACAGTTCAATGTAGCGTTGGTGCGTGGCTTTGGATACACTCTTACCGTTCACCTTCATGCGCTTCTGGTTGAGTTTGAGGCTGTAGTTATTGGCGTCGTCGGTGAGGCCATCGGCTTGGAGTTGACGGCCCCAGTCGTCGTCACTCATGTGGCCAAACGGAATACCGTCGATAATTACTTGGACGTCGTCCATCGCAAGATCAACCTCCTGCATGGCGCGGGCAACTTCTAGACCAGCCTCTTCCATCACCTCGTCTAAGTCAACTTGGACTTCTTGTATTTCTTTTTCGACGCGGCGCATTTCCTGTGCTAGCTCCTCCTGGACTTCGACTGGGAGTTCGTCGCCCGTGCGGTATACTTTAACGTCGGTTTCCTCGTCACCATCCCGGGTGCGAATGATAACGGAGTACTGTGGATCACCGTTTTCGTCCGTTTCCGTTTTGTATTCGCGTTCGATGTGGATAATGTGTTCTCCGTCGTCGCTTTGGAAGTGACGTTCTTTCCGTACGCGCCCTGGACTAGGCGGTGCCGGTGGCGCGGGCGGTGGCGGAGGGGCTATGCCGGACGCTGGTGGTGCAGGTGGGGCTGGGGGAGCTGGCGGTGGCGGTACATTGTTTACCAAAGCTTCTACCCGCTCCCTATGCTGGTCGTATTCCGAGGCTGGGATTTCCCGCCCGTCAATGACCAAGCGCTGGATTTCCTGCTTATCAATATTAACCTCCAACGTTTTACCATTCTCTTCGGTTTGGAGGTGAATTTTACCGCTGGGTAAGGTATCAACGAGCGTTGGAGTTGCTGCGTCGAAATGTTGTGAATCAGTGGGCCAAGTAGCGGCCACGGACATCAATAGCGCACCTACTAGCAAGCAGCAGGTGACAAACATTTTTTCTTTCATATCGGGTTGTTTTTTAGAAATGTGTAAAATGCGTTGAATACGTTGGGTCAATTGGCCAGTCGTATGAGCTTTCATTCCCAGGGCAAGTCGGGGAGCCGCAGCCGAGCGACCCAATTCGGTGATTTTGACTAAGGTTTTGGCGTAGGGTAGAGGAGCGGCTCCGGCTCGAATGGCTACTTCGTCACAGGCCTCCTCGCGCAAGCGGCGGGTTTCCTGACCAAGCCACCAGACGGCTGGGTGGTAATAGAAAATTGTTTCTACCAATAATTGCAAAGCATTGAGTAAGTGGTCCAACTGCTTGAAATGCGCCAGCTCGTGACGCAGGATAGCCTGTACTTCGGCGGGTTCAAGTTGGTTGACCAAGCCAATGGGTACTAAAATCAACGGACGGAATACGCCCAGCAGCAATGGACTGGTTACGTAGCGTGAAGTGGCCAAGCGAATACGCCGACGGATACCCATCTGCGAGCGCGTTTGCACGAGCAGGTTTAGCCAAGCGGGAGGAGCAGCCGTAGCGGTTCTACGTAGCAAGTGGGTAGTTCGGTAGCCTAACCCCAGACGCAGTAGAAAAAAGACCAGACCCACCAACCACACCAGCGCGACGAACGGTAGTACGGGTTGTAACCAAGCTTCCCAAGTCGGTGCTACGGTTAATGATGGTGCCGCCGCCGCAGCGACATCCCACCCGTTTGCCGTAATGGATGCCAGCTCCGGTACTGCTGCTGGCCACAACCAAACCGCTGTTCCAATGCTCAGAATCAGTTGAAAGACCAAACTACTCAGTGCCAGTCGGTACTGCGTATTAGCCGTCCATCGTTGGCCCACTAGGGTGAAAATACGGAAGATAAAGGCGAGTAATGCGCCCTGCCACAGACTGTGTACAACGGTCCAGCCGAGGGCGATACAGTGGGGTGATTCCTGAAAAATACTCAACATAACTTACTGCTTTTCTTCGGTTTCCATTCGTTCAATCAGGGCCTTTATTTCGGCTAGTTCTGCGTCGGAGGCGCGGTGTTGCCCCAGGGCTTCGAGCACGAGCGCCCCGGCGGAACCCTGAAAGGTTTGGGTCAGAAAACGGTTCAGCAAACCGCGCTTAGTCGACTGTTCCTCCACGGCGGCAGTGTAGACGTGGGTGCGTTGGCTGGTGTCGCGTTGCAGTAAGCTCTTATCGACCATCAGTTGCATCAGTTTGAGCGTAGTGGTGTAGCCAATTTCTTTTTCACTTGCCGCGTTCAAAGCAGCATTCACTTGCCGCACGGTCGTCGGGCCATTAGCCCAGAGGACTTGGAGGATAGCGAGTTCGCTTTCGGTGGGTTTGGACATGATTGATTATTTAGAACCATTAACTAGGTGCAATAATATACGAAATAGTTCGTAGTGTCAAGTTTTTGTACGAAAAATTTCGTATTACATAATTGGTTATTTTCACGCAATTAAAAACCAGTGACAACTATGAGAATTACGAATAGCCTATTCCTTCTTGTTGGTGTGAGTCTTTTTTGGGTGGCTTGCGGTAGTGAATCCGCCCCGACCTCTGAGGCAACCTCTGACAGCGCAACTACTATTGATACCACAACTACCACCGAAACTCCCCAGGCGTACGCCCGCAGCGCCGATGGGCTAGTAGCCCTTACTGCTCCGGACTGTGAGTTGACGGGCGATGTACTGGACGGCAACCAATACTGGGTGGAAGGGGCAGACCTGCTAGCCGTGATAAAGGGTCAAGCGCAGGAGGGCGGCTTGGTCACCCACGATCAATTAGAGCTATTAGATGGTCGTACTTGCGAGGTGAAGCACCGTGTTCAGTTGCCGAAAAATACCAGTCCTGATTTTCCGTACTACCTCGGTGATATTCAGTATAACAACGTTAGTAATTTGCTAGCGATTCGCGGCCATCAGCACGCATTGGTGTGTGATTTGTCGAACGAGTTTGCGGTGGCTAAACTGGAGCCGACTTACTTCAGTCCACGGGCCTACGACGATGCGCAGTCGGGGATGTTGCAACACATTGAGCTGTGGGAGGACTACCTCATCGGAGCGGCCTTAGACTGCGGTACCTTCGCTTTTGACCTTGCGGATCCGAGTACGCCCGCGCCGATTTTGCCCTTTGCAGAATGGGTAGATAAGGCCACGCCCCGTTATCATTCCCTCTACCTCCTACCAGCTACGGACGGCGTGCAGGCTATCATGCCCCACTTGGATCTGGCCACGGGGAACTTTGAGCTACACCCTCTTTTCGAGACCCCGTTAGCGGTAGCCACCGACGTGGCGAAGAGCGCACGTACTAACCCATTTTTAGTCTTGCGCCAAACCGATGAAGCGCGTACGCCCGTCGCTATTGACTTGCGAAAGCACGAAGTCGTCGAACTGCCCGCAACGGTAGCCGAAGCGAATACCCAGACGATACTGGACTTTCTCAGTAAACAATAAAGGGTGGCGAACTAGGTGAGATACGCCCTAAAAGTCACACTGACTACCGTAATCTTTTAGCCACTGCTCCTTCGCTTGGTAGTCCGGCATAGCCCGTTTGACCAGCGCCCAGAAGCGGTCCGAGTGGTTGAGTTCGATCAAGTGCGCCAGTTCGTGAATGATGACGTAATCAATGACGTCCGGCGGAGCGAAGAGCAAGCGGGTGCTCAGGTTGATGTTACTCGCATCGGAGCAAGAACCCCAGTTACTGTGGTTGTATTTGAGGCGTACCTGCTGGATAGGTTGCTGAAAGTAGCGTTCGTTCAGCTCAAAAACCCGACGTGTAATGGCGGGCAGTTGATCCGCCGCGATGATGCGGCTGAGGAGGTGCTTGATGGTCTTGGAGCGCCGGTCGGGGGGCAGCTGGTCGTTGAGTTCTAGCTCAATGACGCCTTCGTTGATGGTCGCTTTACTGGTTTTTCGTGCTGCCTCGCGGAGGAAGATGCGGTAGGTTTGCTGTCCTACTCGGAGGGTGTCGCCGTTTTGGTAATCGGCCTGGCGGTAACGTTGGAGAAGCGCGGGTTTATCCGCAAACTGCTGCGCTAGCCAGTCAGTGAGGCGGTTGAGGTGCTCCTGTTCCTGGGTAGCCGCGAGGTGTTGCGGCAAGCGGATGATGATTTCCTTTTTACCCATGTAGGCCCGTACGCTGCGGCGGCGCTCGCGGACCAGTTTGACGGGAACGGATTCCCCAGCGATTTGGAACGTTTGGTGAGTGGTCATAAATTTATCGTCGGGGTTGGCCAACGTGTCAACCCGTAACAATGACAGGGGTCGACCAACGTGCTAACCCTCGCTATCAGATCAGCACCTTGGCCGTCCCGTATACCTTGCTAAAAAGAGCGCATCACGTCCACTAGGGCTTGTACGCTTTCTTTCGGCATGCTGTTGTAGATGGAGGCGCGGAAGCCACCCACGGAGCGGTGTCCCTTCACGCCGCTGCAGTTAGCATCGGCACAAGCGGCGAGGAAAGCATCCGTTTTTCTTTCGTCCGTCAGCAGGAAGGTCGCGTTCATCAAAGAGCGGTCCGCCGGGTCGCTGACGATGCCTTTGAAATTCGGGTTGCGGTCAATCTCGTCGTAGATGAGTTTCGCTTTGGCGGCGTTATGCTCGGCCATAGCGTCTACGCCGCCTTGTGCTTTGACCCAGCGCATGGTGAGCATGCTCACGTAGATCGGGAAAACGGGGGGCGTATTGAACGAAGAGTTCTTGGCAATGTGCGTTTGGTAATCCAGCATAGTTGGGATGCTGCGCTGTACTTTACCCAGCAAATCCTTGCGGACAATGGCGAGGGTAACCCCCGCTGGACCCATGTTTTTTTGCGCCCCAGCGTAAATCAGACCAAAGCGATTGACGTCTAGCGGGCGGCTGAAGATGTCACTGGACATATCCGACACCAGCGGCGCGTCCGTATCCGGCAGGGCGTGAAACTGCGTGCCAGCCACCGTATTATTAGACGTGTAGTGAACGTAAGTTAGGCCACTCGGAATATCAAACCCCTTGGGGATATAGCTGAAATTTTTATCCTTGCTACTGGCCAATTCGATAACTTCACCGAACGCCTTAGCTTCCTTGATCGCCTTGGTGGACCAGGTACCGGTATTGATGTAGCCGGCCTTTTCGTCCGACGCCAGGAAATTCATAGCGGATAAGTAGAACTGCGAGCTGGCACCGCCCGTTAGGAACAATACGGCGTAGTCGTCACTGACGCCAAGTAGCTCGTGAACGAGGGCAACCGCTTCGTCCAGTACCGCGACGAACGGCTTGGAGCGGTGGGAAATTTCGAGGATGGAAAGGCCACTGCCGTTGAAATCCTGAACGGCTTCGGCTGCTTCGGCCATAACACTGGCGGGCAGAATAGCGGGACCCGCGCTGAAATTATGCATCTTCATGTTAATCTTCTTGGTGCGAAAAGGAATATTCGCTCTTGCGAACAATGCTGCAAAAGTAGTGCTTTTCGAGTACCGACGCTACTGCCATTTCACCTTATTACGATAGACTGATATTGAACAATTTTTATAATATTTGGGACGCGAAGCCGTTTTCGGAAAGTGAAAATTAGCTAGTGCGAATGGCTTGAAATAATGAATGGAAAATGCAGCGATACACCAAATTTTAGGTGGCGCTCATCCATCTGGCTAAGGATATAATTAAACTACTATGCGTAAATCAATTTGTTACGGTATTTTTTGGAGCATAATGATGGTCGGTCTCTGGGCGTGTACCCCCAAGGTCACCGAACCCGTCACGGCAGTGGAGGAAACAGTCACGCCCCCCAGTCCACCCCCACCAGCGGTAGAACTGAGTCCTTGTCCTAAGTTTACCGACGCCCCCAACGAGGAGGATGCCGTGACCAATTACGTGCTCTACCGCGACTTTCTCAAAGTACAAGATTACGAGCAGTCTTACGACTACTGGCGCAAGGTCTACGCTGTAGCTCCCGCTGCCGATGGTCAACGTAATACCATTTTTTCGGACGGTATCTTTTTTTACGAGTATTTCTATCGTCAAACTCAGGATGAGGCTTACGTTGATTCGATTTTTATGCTCTATGATGAAATTGATCGCTGCTATCCCGAGGGCGGCTACGTGATTGGGCGCAAAGGGTTTGATTATTATTACAAATACCCCAACCGCAGCACGAAATTGGAGACCTACAACCTTCTCAAACAATCCATTGATGAGGACGGGATGAAAACGAACGATTTCGTTATCAATCCTTTCACGGCGCTGTTGACGGAACTACACGACTCCACCCTCGTGTCGGACGAAGAGGCCAAGCTATACGCTGATAAGGTACTGAAAATCAT
>JBCDIR010000042.1:0-9796 GCA_038748735.1 Bacteroidota bacterium
AACAATTTTTTATTAGACAAAACTCCCTGCGGATGCCTTTCGATATAGACATGATCGCGGCGCATTACCACTCGCTGCCCGCCAAAGTAACTGCCACGCGTGAAATGCTTGGCCGCCCTATTACACTAGCCGAAAAAATTCTCTACGCTCACTTGCACCCCGTTATGGAGGTCAAGCCGTACAAGCGCGGTAAAGATTATGTTTTCTTTGCTCCCGACCGGGTGGCGATGCAAGACGCTACGGCGCAGATGGCCCTGCTCCAATTCATGGTGGCCGGACGCGACAAAGTAGCCGTTCCTTCTACGGTACACTGCGATCACTTGATCCAGGCCAAAGTAGGTGCCGAAACGGATTTGGCCGTTGCCAACGACATCAACTCCGAAGTGTACGATTTCTTATCGTCCGTTTCTAACAAATACGGTATCGGTTTCTGGAAGCCAGGTGCGGGTATCATTCACCAGATTGTACTGGAAAACTACGCCTTCCCCGGTGGTATGATGATCGGTACGGACTCGCATACGCCCAACGGTGCGGGCCTAGGTATGATCGCCATCGGCGTCGGTGGTGCGGATGCCGTAGACGTGATGGCCGGCATGCCTTGGGAGCTCAAAATGCCCAAACTCATCGGCGTCAAGCTGACGGGCAAACTCAGCGGTTGGACTTCCGCCAAGGACGTCATCCTGAAAGTAGCCGGCATCCTGACGGTAAAAGGAGGTACGGGCGCAATCGTCGAATACTTCGGTGAGGGTGCCAAAGCGCTTTCCTGTACGGGCAAGGGCACGATTGGCAATATGGGTGCTGAAATCGGTGCTACGACTTCGACCTTCGGCTACGACGAATCGATGGGGCGTTACCTACGCGCCACGGGCCGCGCCGAAATTGCTGATATGTGCGACGGCGTTGCCGAACACCTCACGGGGGACCCGGAATGCTACGCCGACCCGGAAACGTATTTCGACCAAGTCATCGAAATTGACTTGTCTACTTTGGAGCCCCACATCAACGGGCCTTACACGCCCGACCGGGCCTTTCCGATTTCGGAATTTGCCGCTGCGGTGGACGAGCACGGTTTCCCGCCCGTTTTGGAAGTGGGCCTGATCGGTTCTTGTACCAACTCAAGCTACGAAGACCTAGACCGAGCCGCTAGCCTCGCACGCCAAGCGGCGGTGAAGGGCTTGAAAGCCAAATCGGAGTTTACCATTACGCCGGGTTCGGAACAAATCCGCTACACGGTAGAACGCGACGGTATTCTGGATGCTTTTGAAGACATTGGCGGCGTAGTGTTAGCCAATGCTTGCGGACCGTGTATCGGTCAGTGGGCACGCCATACGGACGACCCCAGCCGGGCCAACTCCATTATCACGAGTTTCAACCGCAACTTTGCGAAGCGCAACGACGGTAATCCCGCTACGCGTTCCTTCGTGGCCTCTCCCGAACTAGTGACGGCTATGGCCATTTCGGGCAGTATGAAGTTCAACCCACTAACGGACACCCTGACCAACGAAAAGGGTGAAGAAGTGAAGCTGGAACCGCCCACTGGAGTGGAATTGCCCCCCAAAGGCTTCGCCGTGGAGGACGCGGGTTTCATCGCACCGATGATAGACGGTAGCGGCGTAGAAGTCGTGGTTAATCCGGCTTCCAACCGCTTGCAGTTATTGACGCCATTTGAGCCCATCACCAAAGCGCAGGTGCAGAACATGCGCGTGCTCATCAAGGCGAAAGGAAAGTGTACGACGGACCACATTTCCATGGCCGGACCGTGGTTGAAGTTCCGGGGTCACCTGGAGAATATTTCCCAGAATTGCTACATCGGTGCCATCAACTATTTTAACGACGAGGCTAATACGGTCCTCAACGTGGAAACGGGTGAATACGGCCCGGTACCGACCACAGCCCTTTACTACCGCGACAACGACATCGGTTCCGTCGTGTTTGGAGAAGAAAACCTCGGCGAGGGTTCTTCCCGCGAGCACGCCGCCATGGAACCCCGCTTCCTGGGTGTACACGCCGTCATCGTGAAGTCGTTCGCGCGGATTCACGAGACCAACCTAAAAAAGCAAGGGATGCTAGCCCTGACGTTCGTCCATCCGGCGGATTACGATAAAGTACGTCAGGATGACTACGTCAGCATCGAAGGTTTCGAGACCATGGCCCCCGGTAAAAATCTGACGGTCATCCTTGACCACGCCGATGGTACGCAGGACCGCTTCGAGGTAGCCCATACCTACAACGACGCACAGATTGAGTGGGTCCGCGAGGGTTCTGCTTTGAATAAAATTAAGCAAGAGTTAGCCGCTGGCTAGTATTCATCCCGAATTTTCGTTAGCACGAAAATCCCGGATACACCAGATAAGATAAAATGCGAAAGCCCATCACGCTTGTGATGGGCTTTTTTCATGTTTCCTGCCGAGATAAATAGCTTATTCCGCCGCCAGCAGCATTGGTAAGTCAACGACTTCTTTTTCTTCACCGCTGATGGTCATAAAGCCAAGCACGCCACCCGAAGCGCTAGCTACGTGACGCGCAAAGGAGCGAAAATCCCCCAACAGTTGGTTCGTCGTACCAATATCCATCGCTTGGAGTAGTGGGTTGAGTGCCGCTAGTCGCTCACTGATAGCTTGGGTGCGCGCGGCCGTATCGTTGGGCAGTTCGGCAATCAACTGGTTGAGCCGCCCGGTATAAATCTCCCCGACGCGCATAAAGTACGGACGTACTTCAATAGAGCTATCGTAGGTTCTAATTTTGGTGATCTTTTCGGCGGTAGCTAGTTCCGCTTCGTCCATATTACCGTCGGCTCCCGCTACCAAAATGGTGATAAGCGGGACGGCATCTAGCAATTGCGACTGCTGTTCAGTGCTGAGCTTTTCTAGTTCGTTTAGCATTTATATCTCTTTAGCGTTGTTGCGTATGCGTTGATATTAGTGAGCTTCGAGACTCACTCGTACTTTTTAAACCTACCTGTTTAGATATTGGTTTTCGCGCAAAAGTAATTATTTGCTAAAAAACCACCGTGCTTTCCATCATAAAATCAGTTCCAGGGCGTCGGAAACTCATCGGTCCGGAAAGGCAAAGCCGGTAAACCACCCGAATTGTACAAATCCAGCAAACCGGGGTTATCGGACCAAGCGTAGCGCACGTACCGCGGATTGGGTACCTGCGCGCTGGACACGCGCACCATTTGTCCGTTCACCAATTGCGCATCTGCCCAGACGAAGTTGCCGTCCTCGCCCGCAATGGCAAAGCCACGTAGGCTAGTTGCCGTAGTCTGGAGTGGAGAACCGTACGTGCGGAAGCGTACGTCAATGTGGTTAGCAGCAGCCTGGGCCGTTAAAAATGTTGGGCTGTAAGCCGGAATACTTTGCCCGTAGACCAAACGCCGCGCCGCACCGCTGAGTCGCAGCCCCACCGTTAATTTATCGCCGGGGTGAATATCCTCGGCATCCCCCGCATCCACAAGAGAAATAAGAGCCGTATTGTTCCGTTTGAGCGTGGCCAATTGACTCTCCCGCAGGGTCGCCCAAGAGCTAACTCCGGGTTGGTTCACCTCCGGGCGAAAAGCAGCCAATTGTGTAGTGATAAACGGAAAATCGCCAATCCCCCAAGCCTCCCGCCACTGGTCGATGAGCAAAACTTGCTTGATGCGGTAGTAGTACGGGTCACCCGTATCGCTTTCGCCTTGGTACCAACACACTCCGGCCATTGACAGTCCCAGCAAGGGAGAAATCATCCCGTGATACGCCAGGCCGAGGTAATCATCCGGGTCCAAGTTAGCGGGGCGTTCGCTTAGGTTGGGGGTTCCCCGTTGGTAATGCCAGTTGCCCGCCAAAGGTATTTCCCAACTCCCATTCGTCACTTTCATCTGGTTAGCTTCACCCAGTAATCCACCGACGAAGCCGTAGTCTCGCACGCGTACGGTCACGGTATTCGTTCCTGCGTTCACCACATTGGCGGGTACATTGTACCAACGCGGCGTACCGGGGTCTCGGGAGCGTTCGCCGACGAATTGCCCATTGACGTAAGTCTGGTCGCTATCGTCTACGCGCCCGAGGCCGAGCGTGACGTCCGCACTGGCCTGAGCCGCCGTCAGCGTAAAGCTCCGCTTAAACCAAACACTGCCGTCAGTATTGGGTAGGCCGTTGGCCTCCCAAAGATCGGGCAAGAGCATAGTAGGCCAGCTTTGCCAGTTGAAATTATCGTTTTGCCACTGCTGTTGCAGCCCCAAATCAGTACTCTCCATCTGCTGATCGAAATCCGCCTGGGCGTTGGTGATTTGGGTTTCCACCAGCGCCAAATCCAAACCGTCGAGGGCCGCCAGTTCGTCCTCCAAACCTGGATAACCTTGCAAAACGGCGGGGTCCAACCACGTATTAATAGCCGTACCACCGATGGTAACATCCACGATTCCGATGGGTACGCCGAGGTTTTGGTGCAAATCACGGGCGAAGAAAAATCCCGTACCCGAAAAGAAGGGAGCATTGGTCGGGTTACACACTTTCCAGGTGCCACTGATGTCTCGGTTGGGTGCCGTGGCCATCGCTTGGGCTGCCGTAAAAAATCGAATTTGTGGAAAATTAGCGTTGGCCGCTTCCTGGGTGCCGTTATCGGCAAATTTGAGCGTTCGCGCCATGTTCGACTGGCCAGAACAAACCCAGACTTCACCCATATAAACATCTTGATGGGTAATTGTCTGAGCGCCACTCGTCACCGTCAGTTGATGAGGGCCTCCAGCGGGCAAGGATTCCATTTCGGCTTCCCAGTAACCATTGGCGTCGGCAACAGCTTGTCCGGAACGAACGTGTAAAGTGAGGGCTACGGTAGCGCCTGGACTAGCCTGCCCCCAAATGCGGATCGGCTGCTCCCGTTGCAGAACCATTTGATCACCAAAAAGTGGACTGGTAGACAGTTGTGCGTGCATACTTAGCACGTTGCTTACTAAGCAGACTAGAACAGAGAAAGTATAGGTTATTCGTGTATTCATTTTGGAAATAGTGGGATCTATGAATGTATTCTATTAGCGCGGAAATCGCAGCGGTTTTACAGCGTCCTACCGAAAGCGCATCGCTTTAAACATACGCTTAATCGGCTATACCATCAACGTGACAGTGCATGGTGTACTATCAACTACTGATTATTCAACTTGTCTTGTGGAAGGAAATTATAGAACTTGTTTAAAAACATCTTACAATGCCCAAAATCGCCTTTTTGTCGCTACTCTTCGTACTGTACTCACCTTCATAGCGATGTTATTAGATTCCGTGCATCCCTCAATTAGCACCAAAACTGCTGATTTTTACCTATCGCAGACATTCTTAAACAAGTTCATAACAAAAATACAAAACAAATGACCTCAACTGGATAAATTTGGTTTTTTTGTCGCAAAATGTACGACGAATGATCAACCTCATCAGTGATACGGTCACCCAACCCACGCCGGCTATGCGCGAAGCTATGCTAAGCGCCCCGGTGGGAGACGATGTCTTCGGGCAGGACCCCAGTATCAACGCCTTGCAGGATTACGCAGCTCAACTTTTTGGTAAACCCGCAGCGCTCTTTTGCCCGTCGGGAACCATGACCAACCAGATTGCCATCAAATGCCATACCCAACCACTAGACGAGGTGATTTGTGACAAAACCAGCCACGTCTACCAGTACGAAACGGCGGGCTACGCCTTTCATTCGGGGGTGAGTATGAATTTACTGAATGGACAAAACGGCAAAATCACCGCTGCGCAAGTGGCCGCCGCCGTCAAACCACGCTACGATTGGTTACCGATCTCCAAACTCGTAATCGTGGAAAATACCTGCAATAAAGGCGGGGGAAGTATTTACCGTTTGCCGGAAGTAACGGCCATCCGGGAGGTCTGTGACCAACACGATCTGCGGCTCCATTTGGACGGTGCGCGCCTGTTCAATGCGTTGGTAGAAACGGAAGAGTCACCCACCAACTGGGGAGCCGTTTTCGACAGTATTTCCATTTGTCTGAGCAAGGGCTTGGGTGCGCCCGTGGGTTCGCTACTCATTGGCGATCAGCAATTGATTGACCGAGCGCGGCGCTACCGCAAGGTGATGGGGGGCGGCATGCGACAGGCCGGCATCCTGGCGGCGGCGGGGCAGTTTGCGCTCGAAAACAACGTAGAACGCCTGCGAGTGGATAATGCCAGAGCGCGGCGGGTGGGTACTTTGTTAAAAAAACAGTCCTACGTGACTAGTGTGCGCCCGGTAGCGTCCAATATTATTATCTTTGATTTGGCCGGCGAACAAACGGCGGCGCAGTTTCTGAGTCGCTTGGAAGCTGCGGGTATCCTGGGTACCGCCTTCGGTCCGCAAACGATTCGATTGACGTTTCATCTGCATGTGGATGACGCAGCGGAAGCGCGGCTACTGGAAGTATTACAAAAAATGTAAAAGGGAAATGTCACCGTATCTAACTTCAATTACCGGTCTGCTATTATTTTGGACTGTTATCGGCTACGGCCAAAATACGCTACCCGTATTTGCAGTAGAGGTACAAACACCGAGTTGCGCACAGGCCATGGACGGCGCACTCGTATTGACGGTCACGGAAGGGGCTTTCCCCATCACTTACCGCTGGGAACAACAAAGTAACGATCAGCTCATCGACCAAGGGACCATCACCACACCCGGTGTTTCGGTGATGACGCCGAACACGCTGAGCGCGGGGGCTTACGTCCTCCAACTGATCGACAGTAACGGCTTCATTTACGAGGATACCTTTCCCATTACCAACCCTACTCCCATCACAATTACGTCCTTTACCATCAGCGACGCTACTTGTGCCAACGACTGTAATGGCCAAATTGACCTCGCCTTCACCGGTGGCACGGGCGAACTGACCATCAACTGGTTGGATGACGACAATAACCACGAGTTTAACCGTACGGAACTCTGCGGCGGCGACTACTTTTTTCGCGTCTTCGACGAAAATGGGTGTACCCAAAAGGGGAGTATCCCCATTCTTGCTCCGCCGCCGATAGTCGTAGCTGCGGACGTACAATCCCCGACCTGCGATCAGGCTACCAATGGTCGCATCCAATTGGACATTAGCGGCGGCACCGGAGAACACCAACTAAACTGGGCCGACGGTAGCACGAGTCCGCTCCGCGAAAATCTGGCCAGTGCCACTTATCCACTCACGGTTACCGATGCTAATGATTGCTTAGTGAGCGAAGTCTACGAATTACCGCAAGGTCCGGCTTTACTCCCCAACGTGCGCTACCAGTCGGGTTGTGGCGACGGCAACATCTTGGTCTCCTGTGCGCCCATCCACGGCCACGCACCGTATCAGTACGAGTGGAGTACGGGCAGTACCAACGCGGCCCTCGGCGGTATGTACGCTGGAAATTACAGCCTGTCGCTGACGGACGCGAATGGCTGTATAGCCAATACCTCTTTTGAGATTCCTTACGTCGTCCCCATCAACGTGAGTACGCTTCCCACGCCCGTGAGCTGCGCCGGAGCGGCGGATGGTGCCATCAACTTGGTTATTCTTGGGGGTACGCCACCGTTTCAAGTCAATTGGGACAACGGCATGACGGGCCAGAACATCAGTGCGCTAACTGGTGGCGATTACGTTTACAACGTCACGGCGCAAGGCTGCGGACGCTCGGGTATCCTCCAGCTGACGGAGCCACAAGCACTCCAGGCGGAAGTCGTTTTCACCAATCCGCTCGGTAGCACGCTCTCGGGACAGGCCATCGTTAGTGGCGGTACCACACCGTACACTATCGAATGGAGTAACGGTGGAAACGGCCCGGTAGCCTCCAATTTATTGGTCAACCAGACCTACGCCGTATCCGTAACGGACGCTAATAATTGTAGCTTTACGACGGACGTCAGTGCGCAATTGACGAGCCTATACGAGTCAAGTTCGGACCAACTGGCGCTGTTTCCTAATCCTACCCGTGGCCCCTTACAGCTGGTTTCTTCGCTGCACTGGACCGCCGCTACTTGGCTGCATCCCACGGGGCGAGTGCTGCGAACGGGTTCAGCCAATGACCTTGCTTTTTTGAATATCAGTACCTGGCCCGCAGGAACTTATTTTTTGCGCTTAGCGAATGAACAGCAAACGGTGCTTCGGCAGGTTGTTAAGCTTTAAAGCATTACCTGCGCTAGATCAATGGATAATTGTGGGAAGATTTCGGGCGAAATCGCTTGCTCTTCCGTATAAGGTTGTCGGCCCACGTATTGTCCATCTTTTAAGACGTACACCCAGACGACTTTGTCGTAGGGGCTAACTAACCAATATTCTCGCACGCCAGCAGTTTGGTACACCTCGTACTTTTCACGCATTTCTTTTTTACTGTTACCCGGAGACAGTACCTCTACAATGAGGTCTGGTGCCCCTTTACATCCCTGTTCTACGAGCTTGGTATCGTCACAAACCACGCATAAGTCGGGCTGGACAATCGTTGCGGTTTCTACTTCATCTGGAAACAATTGTACGTCGAAAGGAGCAGTAAAAACGTGGCAACTTTTATCGGAGAAATGCTGCCAAAACAAAGCGGTTAGTGCGGTGGTAATCCGTTGATGAGCCAAATTAGGAGCAGGACTCATCCTAAACAAATACCCTTTGATAAGTTCGACGCGTTCGCTAAACTGCCAGCTCAGGTAATCCTGGTAGGAATACGGAACGTCCTCGTCAAGTTGAGATAATTTTAAGATAGCCATAGCTTGCGGTTAGGAAATCAAAGTTACAGTATTTCCGATTACGCGTCAACGTCGCTTCTTATGAGACGGACGCACCTTAGAGGCTTCCTCCGTTTTCACGGAAGTTTGTACCATTTGTTTGATCTGTCGTTCTTCGTCGGGCGTGAGTTCTCGCCACTCCCCTACTTTGAGGTGGCCCAGTTCGACGTTCATGATGCGCGTTCGCTTGAGCTTCGTCACTTCGTAGCCTAGGTACTCACACATCCGCCGAATTTGGCGATTGAGTCCCTGCGTCAACGTGATGTTGAAGGTCCGCTTACCGATTTGCACGACGGGACAAGGCAGGGTCACCGTATCCAAAATTGGGACGCCCTGGCGCATCTTGCGCAGAAAACCCTTAGAAATAGGTCGGTCCACAGTGACGATATACGCTTTCTCGTGCTGGTTTCCCGCCCGGAGAATTTTATTGACAATATCACCGTCATTGGTCAAGAAGATCAGCCCCTGCGAAGGTTTGTCCAGGCGTCCAATGGGGAACAACCGCTGGGGATGGTTGACGAAGCGTACGATGTTTTTGGGTTCCCGTGGGTCCGTAGTACATACAATACCGACGGGTTTATTCAGGGCGAG
The DNA here is from genome assembly GCA_038748735.1 of Bacteroidota bacterium. Lineage (GTDB taxonomy): Bacteria > Bacteroidota > Bacteroidia > Chitinophagales > Saprospiraceae > Lewinella. The sequence continues at coordinate 9,298 of JBCDIR010000042.1, forward strand.
GTAGAGCGTCTTCGGCTTGCGGCGGAGGGCTTGGCCGTCAATTTTGACGCGATCCTGCGGAAGCACCCGGTTCCCTTTTTGGGCCACTTTCCCGTTGATGGTCACCCGACCCGCTTCGATGAGCCGGTCGGCCTCGCGGCGGGAACATCGGCCCGTTGCGCTGATAAACTTATTGAGACTAATGGATGCGTCGTTGCTCATGGGGACGAAGATAAAAAAGGTCGTGCTACTCAACCGTAGCACGACTAGCTAAATAACAAATTATAATCCCATGATTGTTTGCGTCCGTGGAGGCGGACGTAAGTTCTTGTTACCAAATCAGAGCATATCCTGAAAGGTACGGTAGTTGGCTTGTCGTGTTAGGTAGATAGTGAGGGCAACAGGGTGTGCCGAGAAAGGTGTTTGTAAAACTTCTTAATGGTTGCATTTATTGTGTAGCAACCAGCTTCTCTCAGAGAAAAATGAGTCGCATCACTCTCCCCAGGTGATACGACTCAAG
>JBCDIR010000043.1:0-9676 GCA_038748735.1 Bacteroidota bacterium
CAGGCAGCTTTACGGGCGAGTGGTCGTTCTTATGAAGAGCGGGAACGAACTTTTCACGACCTAGATCATCCCGTTGGTTTTCCCGAAGGTGCTTATTTAAAAAGCGTATATTTCCAACTGTAAACACTTGTCCGTTGGTCCATTCTAGCCTGTAATCGGTGCTGTTCCTTGACAAAAACGACCATTCCCTATTGATTTTCACCAAATTATACGAAATTTGTCCAGGAACTAAGCGTGCGAACACTTAGTTGTACATAATTCCAAACCGATTTGAATCCCATGAACTATCCAACAATTACACCTACCGCCGTGGGCGGAAAGGTAGCGTTTTGGCCATCGCCAGATTTTACTATTCCATCTGTTCTTCCAAGTTTATTGCTTTGGTTTACCTAAGCGTATGGATTCGGCGTACTCCGTTTGTGAGTCGCGCGCCCGGCTCCTGTTCACCTGTTTGCTAAAACAAAAGCTTCTCTATGTCGCTACTGTTTAGATTCTCCCCAACCCCTCTGCTTTGGTTCCTGAGCGCCTGCCTGTTGCTCACCCCACAGAGCGTACTGGCCAATTCGATGATGCCAGTTTTCATTGATCCTACCCCTAACGATACTACCGTCAACTGCGTGGGCGATGTACCCTTGCCCGTCGACCTAACGGCTAATGACGGCACGGGCGGCATGGACTTTGAAGTCAGCCCTACTGATGACCCCGCCGCTGCCACGATTGACCCCTGTGCGGGTGGAACGATCGTGCGTACTTGGGCGGCCATTATCGGTACGGATACGACGCGTGTTTCGCAAAACATTACGGTATTACCGGATATGATGCCACCGACCTATACGCTGGCTACCATCAACGACACCGTCACTTGCGAACAGGCCAACTCCCTGGCCATGAGCAACCCCAACCGTTACGATATTTGGATCAATTCCGTGCGCGTAGCCCTGAGTTCGAGTGCGAGCGACAACTGTGGTGCGCTCACAATCACCGATGATGGCAACGCACCCTACGACGAGGAATGCGACACCCGCACCATCACCTTCAATCTGATGGATGCTTGTAACAATATGGCGCAGTACGTAGCCACCTACACCACCCTCGACACTATCGCGCCGATGTTTTTCGGCGTCCCTCCGAACGATACGATTCCCTGTACGGATATGATTCCCGCCGCCCCTACGGTGACGGTGCAAGATAATTGTACGCCGAACTTGGTCGCTTTTTTGGCGGAAGCCACCGGTCAGACGATGGACGGTTCTTGTAGTGACTTTGAATACAATATTTTGCGGACTTGGATCGCTACGGATTCCTGCGGAAACACCAATACGGCCACCCAGCTGATTCGGGTCGTCGACGAGGCACCGCCAACTTATACCGTTCCGCCCAATATCACGATTTCTTGTTCGCAAGACCCGGACGATTTGACCATCACGGGTGACGTTACCGATGCAATGGACAATTGTAGTAGCGTGAGTTTACAGTATACGGACTCGGTTAGTCCGGGCATTTGTGAGGACGAAGCTACCATCGTTCGCCTCTGGCGTGCGACGGATATCTGTGGTAACGTAGCAGGCAAAGTACAAGTGATCAACGTAGCGGATTTACAGCCACCGTCTTTCATAGTCCCGCCGGACATCACCGTAGACTGCAGTGAGGCGGACGACCTGCTGGTTACGGGTATACCCACGAGCGTCATGGACGACTGTGACCCCGATCCTGACGTCGACTTCACGGACGATATTTTTCCGGATGCAAGCTGTGTCAACCGCTACCTGATTCGTAGAAACTGGACCGTAACGGACCGCTGTGGGCAAGCCCAATCTTTAGTCCAAGAAATCCAGGTCGAAGACCAGCAACCGCCCACTTTCACCACTGCGCCACTGGATACCATCGTGTTTTGCAACATGAGCATCGACGCCAACCAAGCGTTTAATAATTGGGTAAACAATCACGCCGGAGCAATTGCCAATGACAATTGTACGCTGCCGCAAGACCTAAACTGGTACGCCGAAAATAGCGGTACGGGCAACCCACCCAGCCTGAACGCGGCCAGTTGCCCCGCAACCAGTCAGACGGTGCAACAACAAGCCGTAGACTTCATCGTCGAAGACGAATGCGGTCTGCGCGATACCCTGACGGCGACCTTCCAAGTCATCGACCAGGTACCACCAACGATTAGCAATTGCCCCAGTGATTTTACCCAATCAACGGACCCCGGAAATTGTGATGCTGTCGTTACCCTAGAACCACCCGTAATCGAAGAGAGCTGTTCGCAAATGATGGCCTCCGAAACGGTGAGCGACTCCGAAGTATTGACGTCTTCCGCTGCGCCCGGACAAGAGGGGGAAGTAGCCGTCGACCCTGTCGATTTACAACTCAACCTGACCTTACCGCTGCCCATCAACGCAAGCGGACCCGCCACGCTCGTCATCGACTTAGACGACGTTGACGGGGAAGATACCGAAGAATATTTCCGCGTCTTTGCGGAGGACGGCACCCTACTAGGGCAAACCAACCCGACGGCTACCCAGTGTGGTGATGGCTTGACTACTTTCACGCTGACGGTGGCGCAACTCAACGTCTGGGCGACGGACGGGACCATCGATTTACGGTTGGAACCCAACCTACCAGCTGGTCAACCCGAACGCTTTGCGATCAACGCCAATTGCCCCACACCGAGTACCGTGACGGCGAGCTTGACGTACCAAGTAAATTCACTCGACGGTATCGTTTACGAATACAGCGTAGATAATGGTGCCCGCGTGCTGGTGAATCCCATTCAAGCCGTCAACGAAACACTAGACCAGGGTGGTCACCTCATCCGCTACTTTGCTACTGACTGTGCGGGCAATACGGACTCGTGCAGTTACAGCGTCATGATTACGGATAACGAGCCACCCGTTTTGAGTTGTCCAGCTCCCATCACCATCAACGTAGACCCTGACTCCTGTGGGCAAACGCTAACTTTGCCAGGACCACTGGGTGCGACGGACAATTGCGAAGTACTAACGGCCTACAACCGCACCCTACCCGCTACCCCTGCGGCTGCGCTGCTAGAATTTTTCCGCGACCCCAACCTCAACGACTACCTGCCGGGCGACCGCACGCTATCTTTCAACGACGTAGCGGCTAATGCGACCCAAGCCGTAGAGTTAGTCATCGACTTTCAGGGGGACTTTAACACCAACGGTGCTTTCGTGACGATCATCGGAGACGACGGTAGCAATCTCGGAGCGACTACCGTAGGCGCCGCCGATTGTAACACGCCCGGTCAGTTGATCATCACTATTCCTGCCGCAACTTTCAACACCTGGGCCAGCGACGGCAACGTAGATATTGCAATCGTACCCAACGACATCACCGTTCCACCCGGTGTACTGGGCGACGGGATCAATCCTTGTAACCCCAGCATGGTCACCATGGATGGTGATACGGATGGAATTAGCTTCGTTACGGCGACCATTCGCTACGGTGTGCTCGACATTCGCTACTACGCTACGGGCACCAATCCGCTAGCGGAAGCGCCATTACCCAGCCCCAGTGGTCAGATCACGGAGGCCTTTGACGTGGGCATTACGGAGGTATTTTACCTTACGCAAGACCTTTCGGGCAATCCCGATACCTGTTCCTTTACGGTAACGCTCAACGACGTGACACCGCCCACGGTACTGTGCCAACCGACTAATCTGCTCATCAACCCTTCCGGTCTCCAAACCGAGGTGGTTAACCCGCAGGATGTGGACGCTGGAACGACGGATAACTGCAGCACCATCGATAGCATTTGGCTGACGCCGAATACCTTTGATTGTAGTTCGTTTGGGCAGGGCCTCATCAACGTGACGCTGAATGCGCAAGATACTTCGGGCAACGTGGGTACCTGTATGACGAGTGTGGCCATTGCCGCCGAGCGCCCGATGCCTACGGCCAACTCTGGTCTGTGTGGTGGGGATACACTCTTTTTGTTTGCCAATCCACCACCACCGAACGCAACGGTCTACACCTACGAGTGGTTCGACCCCAGCGGTGCCACCGTCAGTACGGACCAGAATCCCGTTATCCCCGGCGTAGATGCGGCCAGCGAAGGTCCCTACCGCGTGGAAATAACGGGCTTGACGGGCTGTACCTCGGACGGTATTGTCAACGTCAATATCGAAGCATTACCCCTCACCCCTACGCTACAAGTGGTTCCGAGCATCTGCCAAGACGAACCGCTCGTGTTGGAGACGCCCGTTATTCCGGCGGGTTCGGGAGTAGTATTTTATTGGTACGAAGGGATTGCGCCAAGCGGAACACTCTTAGGTACCAGCACCAGCCCGATGTTTACCATTCCGCCGACGCATACGTTAGGTCAACACGATTATTACCTAACGGTAGAAGCCAATGGTTGCCTCTCACCGCCCTCCGAAGGGCAATCCACTCAGGTGTTTGAGCGACCGGTGGCAGCCGTTACTTTCCCGGACACCCTCGTGTGTGCCGACGAAACGATCGTACTTGGCGTACAACCACAGGCCGGGGCGCAATACGCCTGGACGGGGCCGAACGGATTCACCGCCAACGTACAGTTCCCGACAACGAATGCGTTGACCGCTGCCGACGCTGGTTTCTACTACGTCACCCTCAACCGAGGGCTGTGTACTTCACAGCGAGACTCGATTCTGGTGACGGTTAAGCCGCGGCCTGCTCAACCGGACATCGGTAGCAACGGCCCGATCTGTTCCGGGGAAACCCTCACGCTTTTCACTTCCGCAACGGGGGCGAGTGCGTACCGCTGGTTCCCGCCCGGTGGCGGTCTCCCGACGCAGACGACAGTACCCAATCTCAACATTCCCAACGCGACGAGTAGCGAACAAGGCACTTGGCAAGTATCGGTGGTGCTAAACGGCTGCGAATCGGCGCGCTCAGAAAACCTAGGCGTAGTGGTTAACCCAACCCCCGTGGCCAGTGCGGGCGCTACGCCTAATCCCGTCTGTCAGGGAGAAGAGTTGAGTCTGAACGGTTTTACTACGGTAGCGGGTTCCACTTTTGCCTGGACGGGACCCAATGGCTTTACCTCCTCCGTGGCCAATCCTAACCGCGAGAATATGACCCCCGCCTTCGCCGGTACGTACCGATTAAACGTTACGACCAATGCGGGCTGTACAGATAGCACCTCGGTGAATGTGTCGGTCTTTGACAATGTAGTCATCACGGGCATCAGCGACAATATCCCCGCCTGTGTAGACGAAGATTTTGACGTATTGCTCACCAGCGCGACAGCTCCGGTAGACAACGGCACCTATACCTACAATTGGACGTTTAACGGCATGACCGTCTCGGACGATCCGAACTTAGCGATTCCCAACGCAACGGACGCTGACGACGGGGACTACATTCTGGAAGTGACTACGGTCGACGGCTGTACTTCTCCGCCCGCGTCCATTACGGTCGACCTGAACTTCTTTCCGGAGCCGCCGGACCAGCCCTTTACGATTTCCGGCGCGACGAGTTTCTGCGCGGGGGAAACTTTCACCATTGCAACCAACACTATTGCCGGGGCGAGTGTCTCCTACGTATGGGACACACCGGGTGGGGTCAATATCACGACTGCTTCGCCGATGCTACAAATCACGAACGCCAACGTGGGTGATGATGGCATGTACAGCCTAACGGTGATTCGGAACGGTTGCGAGAGTTTGCAATCCGTAGCGCGGCAAATTACGGTCAACCCAATTCCGACGATCAGCCTAGCGAGCAACTCGCCCGTTTGTGAAGGAGACGTGCTTTCGCTGCAGGCTACCCTTTACCCAACCGGGACGTACAGCTGGTTTGGACCGAGTGGCTTTGGCCAGTCCGTGACCATTCACAACCCCATCGTCAATAACGTAGACTCGGTGATGAACGACGGCATTTACCGCGTATTCGTGGAAGTAGACGGTTGTTTATCGGATACGATTATGACGGACGTGACCGTGCGTACGCGCCCACCGATTCCGGAGATTTCGCACGATGCGCCAATCTGCCTAGCAGATCCACTGGCCGTCCTCACGCTAAGTCTGGATTCGATGGTGACGCAACCCGGAGCCACTTATACGTGGTTTACGGACAATGGTAACCATCAAATCGGTGGTCCCGCTCCTGATTTAGAGCTAGAAGTCATTGACTTTACCGACTTTGCGACGGGTGGGCTGTTTCCGTTTTACGCGCGAGCGACCTTCGCGGGCTGTACCTCTGGTTTATCGGACCCCACTTTTGTGCAGTTTGACACCATACCGGATAATATGCCCTTTGCGGGAATAGACACGACGGTCTGCTCCGGCGACTTTATGCTCGAAGGCGTAATGCCAACCGTAGGATCGGGCCGCTGGACCTTGCTCAGTGCAACAGACCCTACGGGCTTTGTACTGGCCAATCCTGACCAAGCGAATACCATCGTTGGAGGCCTGACGAGTGCAGGTGCGCCCTATTCGCTAGAGTGGACGCTGTCGAACGGAGCTTGTACGAGCTTCGCCTCGGACACCCTCCTGCTCGACGTCATTAACGCGGAGGTAGCAGACGCCGGGGACAACATCATGGTCTGTGAAGACGAGCTGGTCTTTTTGGGGGCCACCCCCGCCAGCGCTGACGCCACGGGAACCTGGAGGCAGGACACCACTCAGGTTATTCTGAACGTGGGCATTGTAGATGAAACCTTGCCGAGTACGGAGGTCACCGGGCTGAACCCCGACAACTTCTACTTCTTCACTTGGGTTGTCGAATCGGTTTGTGGCACTACGGAAGATCAAATTTTCGTCAACGTCAGTGACCCCAGCATCAATGCGGGACCCGATTTGATCATTTGCGACGATATAAACGCTACGCCGATTGAAGCCGAAGAACCCGCAATAGGCAGCACTATTGCCTGGACGGCATCGGACCCGGCAGTCATCATTTCGGAAGGCAACACGGCTAACCCCACCGTCAGTAACCTACCCGTAGGCATAACTACTTTCGTTATGGAAATTGACAGTGGATTCTGCGGTGCTTCCTCCCGTGATACGATGACTGTCACGTACAAAGTGCCGAGTGTCTTGCAAGACGATGTGGCGAGCGTCAACTTTGGCGGCAGCCAGCAAATCGCCCCCTTGGTCAATGATGCCGTTCCGACGGGTGCTACCGTAATCGTACTCACGCCACCAAATAACGGAACGGTGCAGGTTACCGGAGGGACATTCCTGGACTACACCGCCCCAGCTAATTTCGTGGGAACGGAAACGATTACCTACGCGGTTATTAGCGACGGTTGTACGCAAGAACAAGCCATCGTGACGATAGATATTGGTAGCGGGGCCAGTTGCACGGTACCGTCCATTTTTACCCCGAACGGCGATAATTATAACGATAATTTTGTGATTCCTTGCCTGTTGAATAGCGGAGCGTACCCGAATAGTTCCGTACAGATTTTCAACAAATGGGGAGACGAAGTGTACCGATCCGGAAGCCCATACACCAGTGATTGGGACGGACGCTACAACGGGGAAGATTTGCCCGTGGATACTTATTTCTACGTTGTTGATCTCGGTGATGGAACCGACCCGATGACCGGCTACGTAATGATTCAACGGTAATATTGATTTGGTCACTAGCACGAGCTAGGGTAGACGACTTTCCGCCCGTCTGCATTGAATCAATAGCTAGAAAAGATTTAAATAAAAAAATAGCCTTATGCGCTACCTAATAGTAATACTCCTGATCGGTTGGTTGCCCACTGCGCTACTGGCACAACAGGACGAGCAATACACGCAATTTATGCACCACAAGTTGGGTTTTAATCCGGCTTACGCAGGCATGCAAGAAACGCCCACCTTTACAGCTATCTACCGCCAGCAGTGGATTGGCATAGAGGGCGCACCAGCCGCGCAGGTACTCACGTTTAATATGCCGCTGACGTCGGTAGGGATTGGCCTGGGGGCTAATATCACGCGCCACACGATTGGGGCAACGGAACGTCTTTCTGGTGAAATATCCTACGCCTATCGCTTCAACGTAGGTAAAGGTCGTTTGGGCATAGGTCTGTCCACTTCCATTCGAGCCATGCGGATAGATTTTTCCGAAACGCAAGCCACGCAACCCGCCGCGGGCGATCCGTCTATTCCGGTAGGTATGCAGAGTAAATCGGTACCGAACTTCGGAGCGGGAATCTACTATAACAACCAGACGTTTTACGTGGGTTTCAGTGCTCCGCGGCTACTGACCAGCAGTATCGACTTTGCAGACGAATCAGTGACGATTGCCCGTGAGGTACCCCACTATTATCTGATGGGAGGCGTATTGGTAGCGATAGGTGAAAAAGTACAAATGCAGCCACAAGCGCTACTGAAATATGTAGAAGGTGCCCCTTTTGAGGCAGATTTTAATTTAAACTTCATCTTTAGTGAAACTGTTTACACTGGATTGTCGTACCGTCTAGGGGGAAATAGCTCCGGCGGATTCGGTGAATCGGGTTCGCTATTAATGGGAATGCACTTCAACGATCATATTTTATTTGCACTGGGATACGATTTTACCCTTTCAGATTTACGGTCTTTTAATAGTGGCTCCATTGAGGCTATTTTGCGGTACAGCATTGGTGGACGTTCACTACAAGCTGAAATTTTGAGTCCTCGCTTCTTTTAAAAATTAGCATTACCTTTATACTTAAGTATGAAGTCGGAAGTACGCTTGGATAGCTCAAACACAAACTTGGTAACGGTACACCGCATTTGAAAACGGAAAAGATTGGGTCAAACCTTTTGGAAATTACGACCTAAGATGACAACCAAAAACTACGTACTCTATTTCTTGTTCAGCGGCTGCTGCATTGGGCTGTTTGGGCAACCACCAGCCGAATATAGCCATACCGGGCAAGCCATTGCTATATTCAATACCAGCCCCATCAATTCTGATGAGTTGGAATTTTCGCCCGTGCTCTACGAAAATGGCCTCGTCTACGTTTCTCGTTACAAGAACGGCCCCGTAGATCCCAACACGAATAAGACTTACCTACAACTTTTCTATTCTGAATTAGACCCCTACGGCATGCCGGGCAAGCCCGCAGCCTTTTCGACGGAGCTGAATTCGGCTTACGAAGAAGGCCCGGTCACTTTCAGTCGTTCGGGGGACCGTATTTTCTTTACCCGCTCCAATTCTTCCCAGGGCGTCAGCAAACGAAATAAGCGCGGTAAGGTTGTTTTGAACATTTACGAAGCCAAACGGGGTCCTTTTGACTGGGAAGAAGTGCAGTCCTTGCCCTTCAATAACGACAATTATAATAGTATGCACCCCGCCCTCTCGGCGGACGAAACGAAACTGTATTTTACCTCCGACAAAGAGGGAGGCTACGGGGGAACGGACCTGTACGTGTCCGAATACAAGAACGGATTCTGGAGTCCACCCGTCAATTTGGGGCCAGAAATCAATACGGCGCGCAACGAAGCATTTCCGTTTATGCACGAGAGCGGTGTACTCTTCTTCGCCTCGCAGGGACACGAAGGAAAAGGCGGCTACGATATGTTTATGATTGACATGTCGGAGCGCAAGTGGGGTCCGGTTCTCAACCTGGGAGAACCATTCAACTCCGACGGAGACGACCTCGGCTTGGTCATGACGGCGGACGGTAAGAGCGGCTACTTCTCCTCTTCGCGGGGTGGCGGTTTTGGTCAGGATGATGTCTACATGTTCCGCGCAC
>JBCDIR010000044.1:0-9590 GCA_038748735.1 Bacteroidota bacterium
AACCCGTATAAAAAAGGTCAAGTACGCGAGTGGAGTGAGGCCATCATTTTTGCCGTTTTTGCGGCGGCACTGATCCGTCTGTTTCTGATTGAGGCTTACGTCATTCCGACCTCTTCGATGGAAGGCTCGTTGATGGTGGGCGATTTTCTCTTCGTGAGCAAGGCTCACTATGGCATCCGTACGCCGGAGACGGTGGCTATGATTCCATTGCTGCATAACGTTATTCCTAAAGTAGGCGCAGAATCCTACCTAGAAAAGCCATCTCTGGAGGCCAAACGCTTGCCCGCCATTGAAAATATTGAACGTAATTCTCCTGTGGTTTTCAATTTACCCGCCGGGGACAGTGTCTACGTTTGCAACAATCCGGACCGCACCTGGAGCATCGACGACTACCGCTACGGCATGATCGAAAACGGTATTCCCAAGCATTACCGCGACATCAAAGAAGGACGGGAAAAGCTGGTCACGCGCCCCCTTGACAAGCGCGACCACTACATCAAGCGTGCTATCGGCATGCCCGGTGATAGCCTACAAATCATTGACCGACAGGTCTACATCAACGGCCAAGCGGCGGAGAACCCAACCAACATCCAGTTCCTTTACATCGTCACCTTCCCCGACGCCAGCATCAACGAACGGAACTTCACCAAATGGGGTATCTCTACAGAGGACAATATGAAGGACAATCGCGTACCCAACGTACGTTATATGTTCCTCAACGACGAGCAAAAAGGGCGTATCGCAGCGATGAGTGAAGGGGTAAAAGTGGAACCTTATCCGCATTCTACGGACAACCCCAACTACAACCCGGACCGCCTCTTCCCACACGACGGTAAGCGCTTCGGTCCCTGGACGGTCGACAACTTCGGCCCCATCTGGATTCCCCAAAAGGGCGCTACGGTGCAGATCAGCCGCGAGAACATCAATATGTTTCGCCGCATTATCGGCGTCTACGAAGAAAACGATTTACAGATCAAGGGCGACGAAATCCTCATCAACGGTACCCCCGCTACGGAATACACCTTCCAAATGGACTACTACTGGATGATGGGGGATAACCGCCACAATTCGGAGGACAGTCGCGTATGGGGCTTCGTGCCGGAGGATCACGTGGTCGGTAAGCCGCTCTTCATCTGGTTTAGCCTGGTCGAAGGCAGCCTGAGCAAAGGCATTAATTGGGGGCGGATTTTTACGAGTGCGGATAAGCGGTAGATACCATCATGCCAAATTTTGATTCTCATCAAAATCTGCCATGCTGGAACGAAAAGGTAGTATGCTAAAGTAAGCAGAACGATAGACAATCGATCATTGATTGCTTATCAGGAGTTTAATTGTTAAAAGACCTCAATTTAATATGCGTAGTGTATCCTTATTTGTTCTGCTCAGCGTTCTTTTCACCTGCACCACCTCCACCGAAAAAACTGCGGCAATCGCCCCCGTTGCGCCCGCTATTTACACGGCGGGTTTACCACTGGAAGAACTCCGTTTGCCGGAAGGTTTCCACATCAGTGTTTACGCAGACTCGCTGACCAACGCCCGTTCGCTAGCGTGGTCGCCTGAGGGTACCTTGTTCGTGGGCACCCGTGGGGAGGGTAGTGTGTACGCCGTGCGCGATACCGACGGAGATTACCGCGCCGATGAGCGCTACGTCCTGGCGGAGGATCTCAATATGCCCAATGGAGTGGCACTGCGCAACGGGGATTTGTACGTGGCCGAAGTCAACCGTATCCTAAAATTCCCAGACATTGAAAATAACCTAGCCGACCCCGGCGAACCGGTTGTCATCTACGACGAATACCCTACGGAAAAGCACCACGGTTGGAAATACATCGCCTTTGGTCCGGACGATAAACTGTACATACCCGTGGGTGCGCCCTGCAACATTTGCCTATCCGAGGACGAGGTATTTGCCTCCATCACCCGCATGAATCCCGATGGTTCGGAGGTGGAAGTTGTGCAACACGGGGTTCGTAATACGGTTGGTTTTACGTGGCATCCGGAGACGAAAGAGCTCTGGTTCACCGATAATGGCCGCGACCTGCTCGGTGATGACCTGCCGGGCTGTGAATTGAACCGCGCTACGGCGGACGGTCAGCACTTTGGTTACCCTTTTTGCCACCAGGGTGATTTGGCCGATCCCGAGTTGGGTGACCAACGTGACTGCGACGAATTTCGCGCACCCGTGCAAGTCCTCGGCGCACACGTAGCTCCCCTGGGACTGGAATTCTACCAAGGCCAACAATTCCCTGACCGCTACCGAAACCAGATACTGATTGCAGAACACGGCAGTTGGAATCGCAGCAAAAAAAGCGGCTACCGCCTGATGCAGGTTACCCTTAATGAGCAGCACGAAGCGATCAGCTACACCCCCTTCGTAGAGGGCTGGCTGGATGTCGCCGCCGACGAAGCCTGGGGCCGCCCCGTGGATTTGGAGCATTTGCCAGACGGCTCGCTGCTCGTAGCGGATGATTTTGCCGACGTCGTCTACCGTATCTCGTGGGGGGCGACCCAAGTGTCGACCCGCTAATGGTCGACCGTCCCGGTGGGGTAGGTTGGTCCCGACCGGAGCACCCAACCTGAACGCCGTTTCGAATGTTTTACAAAAAATAAGACCCACCCTGCATGCGATTCCTCCAACAATTCGGCGGCAAGCCCACTGCTACGCACAAGGCGCAATACGCCAAATCCCCCAACTGGCGTGATGGCAGTTTTCAGAACCTCTTGCCTACCGATCTACATATTTCGCTGACGAAAATGCCGGAGGTAATTTACAAACAATTGGTCAACCGCAGTGGGCAGGTACCTACGCAACCTTTACCAATCATCCCTTTTGATCGGGACGCTTTTCTGGCACCCAGCGATCACGCCAAATTCATTTGGTACGGCCACGCAGTAGTGTTACTACGTATGGCGGGTAAGACGCTTTTGATTGATCCCATGTTTGGAGAAAATACTACGCCGATAGCCCCGATGGCGACCAAGCGTTTTTCGAATAATACCCTTGCCATCATCGACGATCTGCCGGAAATTGATTTAGTTCTCTTCACCCACGATCATTACGATCACTTGGATTTGGATAGCGTAGAAAAGTTGCTCCCAAAAGTTAAACAGTACTTCGTAGCGCTGGGGGTCAAACGCCATCTCGTTGCTTGGGGCGTACCCGCCGAACGCATCGTAGAAATGGACTGGTGGGATACGCAAGCGCTTGGGAAGATTGACATCACCTTTACACCTACGCAACACTTTTCGGGGCGGGGGCTGACCGATCGTTTGATGACGCTCTGGGGCGGCTGGGCATTCAAGACACCCACGGAAAACATTTGGTTCAGCGGTGATGGTGGCTACGGACCTCACTTTAGCGAGATCGGTCGCCGCCTCGGACCGTTCGATTTTGCTTTTATGGAGTGTGGGCAATATAATGAGGATTGGCGCCCCGTACACTTGTTCCCGGACGAATCAGTACAGGCGGCGCTGGATGCGGGCGTAGCACGCGCAATGCCCTTTCATTGGGGTGGTTTCCCCTTGTCCTATCAGCATACTTGGGAAGAACCACCAACGGATTTTGTGGCAGCGGCGGAGGCCAGTGATTTGGCGTACGCTTTGCCTAAGTTAGGGGAGATATTCACCGCAGTGGAAGCGCCAAAGGACGCTTGGTGGAAAGCGGTTGAAGTCAGCTAAGTATGTTGAATAAGATAGTACACCATCTTACTTTCGGGTTCAAAAAAAATAAACAAATCCCCATCTCCCCAGAAGTTGAGGTCTTTGATTTCCCGGTAGTATTCATGCGCTGGGTCGGCGTTCGTGTATTGTGTTTGGATATTACCAAAACTACCCAATTGACAAACGAATCGCATCACTTTTCCTGACTTTGGACAAGTGGGAATGGTTGGATATTGAACCCAGCGTGGGACACCCGCACTGCCTAGCAAATCATCATCTGTTTTTTTGTAGTGTTCAAAGCTGATTTTTGTTTGCTCAAATTCTACTATCGTGTCGGGTTGCAACAAGTCATCGAGGGAATGGTCCGCCGCAGATAGCGCTTCTGCATTATGTACAACTGGTGCCAATGGGTCGGTATAGTCTAGGAAAACTCCTTTAATATTCAAGTAAATCGGTGCTGTCAAGTGTAGATCAAACGGTAACCAAGAAAACGCATCTTCAGCTTGACCAATCTTGCCAAGGTATTGAAAAGGGGCCGCTAGTCGTAAAGCAGGTATAGAGAAGTGATCTGGGCATTTACCGCCAATGTAACTCTCGTAGAAATAAGACCGCTTGATCTCGTACAAAGAATGTATTATCACATCTTTGGGGTAAGGAAGACCCAATTCCACTTTACTCAATGGCCTTTGCTGTCGAATACCTTCATCATATTCGTATGCTTCTGCGAGTCGATCGCCTTTAAATATTAATTCGAGAGCAATATCCACCTCTTTGACGGAGGACTGATCTATAGCTTGGGTGGCGATAAAATTGTAGCATTGCTGACTGCCGTCAAACTTGGCTTCCCAACCCAATAAATATAAGTGTTTTGTTTCCGGCAAAGAGCGCTGAAAAAACTGGCGTAAATTCACGAGATAATCATTTTACAGACTAGTAAGTCTATTTTTAAGAAGTTCTACTACCAAAATTACAAAAAAGAAAACACGCCCGCTATCTGACATTCCGATAGGGTGCATTTCATTTTGTCGGCGGGAATCTCTAGGTTTACTAAAATTTTTGGAGGTTTAGTAAACCGATTTCTTCGGATAATGCGACATTTTGAAATGCACCCAATTCCAGGATAACGAACTCAACATCCCCGAAAGTGGCAATGGCTTAACGGACCTCCTCGACGAAGCGCGCTGCCTACTCCCTTTCTACCGGTGGCTAAAAGACGAAACCGAAGATAAGAATTGGACTACGGGCGGCGTACCGGGTGTCCGCATCCTGCCGGACCTGTGGGGTCCCGACTTGGGCGAGGACAACCTCGTTCGGGGGAGTTGGCAAGACACGGACCGCCAGTGGGTTGTCTCCGGTGAGGATATGATTACTTCCTATCTGTACGTGGGCGTGGCGGCGCACTATGACCAAGTTTATTGCACACAGAAAATAGTCAAACAATAGCATTTTTACTGTTTGACCCACAGCTTAGAAGCCGACCCTCCAGAAGTCGTTAGCCGCAGTACGTACGTGCCGCTGGGGAGCCAAGGTAGCTCACTGTTGAACTGGTGCTGCCCCTCGGCATAATGCGACGGAACCAAGAGTGTCCGTAGTAGTCGTCCGTGCCAATCGCGCAGGTCAAGTTGTACAATTTGGGCTTCCGCCAAAGCAAAATGCAAGAACAAACGCCCTGTCGATGGATTAGGGGTAACGGACCAGTCCAGGGCTACTTGCGGGGTTAGGGTGTTCACCAATACATTGGCACGCCCTGGGCTACCCTGCGGGTTAACGTTGTTCCAACTTTCGGCTAAGCTATTGTCAAAGCTGGGGGACAATAACTCTAGCGTTGGTCCCTGTCCGTTGGCCGCCGTAGGCCAGGGCGCAGTCGGGAGGTAAACGACTTCATCGCGCAACTCACCATTATTATCGAACAGCCGTACGGCATCCCCATTGCCGGACAGACCGAAGGGGAATTCTTCCGAGAGTAGCGGCCCAACGTCAGGCAGTAAATCCGTGAACGCCTCCCGGTCACGGCAGAGCACTAGGAACCCACCTGCCGGTAGGGTAGTACCCGTTGGAAGGGTTAGATTGTTATCCGGATTTTGGTCCTGGACCACCCAGTTATCTAGCGTCACGTCCGTATCGGAGGGGTTGTGCAATTCAATCCAGTCACCCGTATCGAAATCGTCGTTAGCGCGGTAGTTGATTTCGTTGATGACGATGTCGGGGATCGGACTTTCCACAAAAACGGGCGTAATTGTCCGGTCACTGGTCAGGGATACCGTCAGGTTGGGGTCGGTACCAGCCGCATCCGCCGTCCAGTGCGAAAAAGCGTAGCCCGCGCGTGCGATCGCCGTGAGTTGGATGGGCACTTCCTCAAAATAATCTCCTTGCCATTCTCCTTCCGTAATGCGTAAGGTGTTGAGCTGGACGTAGCCCGCCTCCGGCGTAGGGTTGATCAAAGTAACGAGGTGGAAAGCCGGAAGGTCGAGCGTGTTGAGTACTTGGTCTTTAACAATAGCGGGTCTTTGCGTCGCAAAATTCTGCATATTGACGATCAGCTCCTCTTGAAACGCTAGTTCACCTCCCCAGCGCTCGAAGTGGCGCGGTATTTCGGTGGAAATTCGGGCGGCTAAAGTGTCAATGTGGGTGAGTACGCCTGCGGGTAGGAAGCGAGAATTCATCAAATCCGCTAGTTGATTGACGAACTGGTTGCGGAAGAGCGTCTGGGTCATCAAACGCCGGAAGAGTAGCGTTGACCAAGGGGGATTGGGCCAGGGAGGACCCTCATCTTCTAGCGCGAAAGCCAGCGTGTTGTCAACGTGGGCACCTCCCCACCAAGCGTTGGAGCCAAAGTCGGTATCGAAGAGTATCCAGCGCCACTTTCCGCCGGGTGCGCGCCAGTATTTGATGTTATTACCGGGCCAGTCGCGGTTGTCCCAGTAAATCTGGGCGGCGTGGTAGAGGGCAAAGTTGGCGAGGTCGATTTGCTCCGCTACTACGGCGAAATTACTGGTGTCAACCATCGAATTATTAGCAATAAACTCCCGCAGTGCTACGTAATCGCTATTGTTTCCCTGGATAATGTCCGCATTTCTTTCGAGTATAGTCACTTCGTCGGGGGCAACGTTATGGCGGGCGGCCAGGAAATGCTCATTGACCTTCTCCCGCATATTGTATAATCCCCAGTATTCCCCGTTGAGGTAGGCGGCGGCGGGCCGGTACGCTTGGGTTTCAATATCCAAACCTTGCAACAGCCCAGTGTGCATTGCGTCGCGGAAATTGGTGCGCAACCAGTCGTTACCCGAATTACGCAGAATAAAGGCTTGGTACTCGTCCTGTTCCTGCGTAGGAAAGAGCGGATGTTCAATCGCGCTTGCACCGTAAAGCTGTCGCGCGAAGAACGATAACGACCGCTGAGCATGGCCACGACTCCAACCACCGAAAATTTTTGTACCCAGGTTCAATGCTAACCCTAGGGTATCTGCTTCGTACAGTGAGAAGTGGATCGGGCGTTCCCAATCTTCCCAAAAATTGGCACCGAAGTAAGGGAAGTCTTCGTCATGCTCTTCGCCAAAAGCGTAGATACCATCCGCTTCCGCAAAAAAGTTATCCGGTTCCGTCACGAGGCTGATAATCGGTAAGTCGTGCGTGACGCCCACCAAGTACGTCCGACTAGCAATAGCCGAGGGTAAGCTATTGGTACCAAAAATACGCGCGCGCACCACCGTGTTTTCGTTGATCGCAAGCGGATTGGTGTAAATGGGGCTGTCCGCCGTAGGTTCCGTGGCGTCCAGCGTGTAACGAATCAGCGCGGGGGCTTCGGCACCGCTCAGCGTAAGGAGTAAAGGGTCCGTGGGGCCACCGGGATGAGAAAATAGGATACCGTTCGTTTCGATATGGTCGTAGCCCGTAGCTGGATTAGGAGCTGCCGGACTAATTTCGTCAAAATAAGCAATTGTACCCGCTACATCTCCCGCCCGCCCGATGGACACATCAGCGGGCAGTGGCCCAAAGGCTAGGCTGTCGGCCAAATCACCGTCGGGTTGGAATAGGTAGAGCGTTTCGCCACTGCTGGATAGTTTGAAGTTGGTATGGAAGTTGGCGGTGGTAAAATCCAGGACAGCGGGTGGCACGCTTCCTTCCGTACTTCCATCCGAATAAAGGGCCGTCAAAAATGGAATCAGTGATAAATCGGAGGAAGTGGGAATATGGTTGTGAACCTGGATAGCCAGTACGTTTTCGCCCGCTACGAGTAGGTCTCCACCGTTGGCAATCACGTAGCGTTCGGGGCTGCCGCCGGTGTACATTTCGGCTTCGCGCCAAGTTGTCGCTAGGGTGGTAGGAGCCGGCAGTGGGCCGTCCATATTAGCGCGGGCGATCTCCGTTCCGTTCAAATAGGCCACGAAGCCATCGTCATAATCCACGTCAAAAACCAGTTGGGTGACCGCCTCCGGGGCCGCAATGGTGAAGTGTTGCCGAATCAATACCGAACTGACGTTGCCAGTAATCACCGTAGCGTCGTCGTCATCGCCGAAGCCGATTCCGGTAGGACCGCTCGCCCAGTTTTGATCGTCGAAATCTGGCGTACGCCAGTCGTTAGCTACGGAGGTAGACCCTACGACATAACGAGCCAGGTCACCCGCCTGCACCAGCGTACGAAAAGCAGAGGGACCGCTGCGGTCCTTGTCCGAAGCAAAAACGAGTAGGTAGTCGTAGGGCGCCAGGACTGCGTTTTGGACTACCCATTTCTGAGGCACTGCCGGGTCATCCGTTAAGCGCCAACCGGCTAAGTTGACCGTATCACTGGTGGGATTGAAAAGTTCTAGCCAGTCGGGACTATCGCCGTCCTCATCCAGCACAAGCGTATTGACGGAGCTGAGTTCATTGAGGTGAACGGTTTGACCGTATAGTGCGAAGCCTCCGAGCAAGAAGCTCAGGAGGAAAAGATGTAGCTGTTGACTCATACTGTGCAAATTAAAACAGTGAACTTATTTAATAAGGTCTACGATAGGCAAAAATCAGCAATTTTGGGGCTAATTGAGGGACGCACGGAGCCTAATAGCCTAGCTATTAAGGCGAGTACGGTACGAAAAGTAGCGACAAAAGGGCGATTTTAGACATTGTGAGACGTTTTTAAACAAGTTCAGTAGTAAGATACAGTAAATGAACGGATTAACGGGGAATTTGCATCGTTACGCAGTGCAGCGAACCGTGTTGTTCAATGAGCAGGCGGCAGTCAATACCGATGATTTCCCGCGTTGGAAAACAGTCTTGTAGTACTTGCAAAGCCGTTTGGTCTTGGGGCAAACCGTAAGTAGGAACCAAAACGGCGCCGTTGATAATCAAGAAGTTAGCGTAAGTTGCGGGTAAGCGATTTCCGTCCTGCGCATGACAAGCGTCTGGCCAGGGCAGCGGGACGAGGCGGTAAGGGGTACCCCGTCGGGTACGGAACTGTTGGAGTTCTTGTTCCATGAGTTGGAGGTCAGCATAGTGTACGTCCCTGGGGTCATCGCAGTGAACGTAGGCGATGGTTTCCGCGTCACAAAAGCGGGCGAGGGTGTCGATATGTGCATCCGTATCATCGCCGAGTAGCCGACCATTTTCTAACCACAAAAAACGGTCTACGCCTAACGTTTCGTTTAGCTTTTCTTCTAATGCTGCTTGCTCCAAGTGCGGGTTACGATTCGGAGACAGCAGGCATTCGCGCGTAGTGAGCAGGGTACCTTGCCCGTCGGTTTCTAGCGCGCCACCTTCTAGTACTAGGCCGACCTGCTCTAGTGGAAGGTCACCGTAAATGCCCCAAGTGTGCAGCGTTTTGGTGAGCAAATTATCCCGGTTGGCCGGAAATTTGAGTCCCCAGCCGTTGAAGATAAAGTCGAGTAAGCGCAATTGTCCGTCCTCAAAAACGGAGATGGGTCCGTGGTCGCGCGCCCAGGTATCATTGCTGG
>JBCDIR010000045.1:0-9525 GCA_038748735.1 Bacteroidota bacterium
CCGAACCACCATCCTCGTGATGATCGCGGAAGAACCGGATACCGAGTACCATCTCCAAGCCAATGAAGAAGATAATGAGCGCTCCTGCCATGGCGAAAGACGATACTTCCAAGCCGAACAACTTCAGTACGGCGCTGCCAAAAAACAGAAAACACAACATAATGATGCCCGCCGTAGCCGTAGCCACGGAAGGACTGATTTGAATACCCTCTTTACGCATATTCATCAAAATCGGCAAAGAACCGATGATGTCGATGACGGAAAAGAGGATGAGGCTAACAGAAAAAATTGCGGCCATTGTTCAGGGATAATTTTTTATTAAAAGTTTAAGTTCATATTCTGCACAAAAGAACGCTTTTGAGACAAAAATGACTCCCAAAGGTCACCGATTTGGTCAATACATCTGTATATTCCTTAATTTTGTGTCAATTATTTAAAAATCTAATTTAAATAAAAGCCATGAATGAACAACTTGACCCCACGGACGCCCGAATCCTCAACGAATTGACCAAAGATGCTCGAATTCCTTACGTACAACTGGCCAAAAAGCTACGCATATCGAATACTTCGGTACACCAACGGCTCCGGAGATTGCGCGAAAGCGGCCTACTCCAACAGGCCATCTACCGGGTGGACCCCTGGAAGCTCGGGTACCGCACTTCGGCCTACACCATGATTATGATTGAAAATGCCCGGCTACACCGACAAATCGAAGAAGCCCTGGCCAAAATTCCCGAAGTGGTGGAATGTGTCAACATCGCCGGACGCTACGAGCTGATGGTGCGTATCTTTGCGCGGGATAACCGTCACCTGCGGGACATCATTTACGAACGCATCCAAACCATTGAGGGGGTAGAAGGGACGAATACCATCATTGCCTTTGAAACGGCTTTCCATCGAGCGGTGCCGCTTTTATAAATACGGGCTTGCAACTCCTGCTCGAATTTCCTACCTTTCCTTGTTATCAAACCGATTATTATGCGATTATTCTACCTATCTATCTTGGGATTTCTTTTTCCAACACTCTTACTGGCACAACTCACAACGGAACGAGCAGTAGCAACCCTCAGCTGGCACTCCAACGTAAATACGATGTCCCTCGAAGGCGTCCTTCCACTGACGCCAGCCGAACCTTTTTTTAGCTACTTCGTGAAGTGGGACAATCCCGCTGTTACGCAGTTTGACATTAGATTTTCGGCGGACGGGGAAAATTGGGGGAGTTGGACACCGTTGCAACAGGATACGCACAATCCAAAGGACCAAATTAGTGAACTACACTTCGGGTCGTCCGCAGCACGGTATTATCAATTACGGCACGATGACGTTATTTACGGTACTACGACACTAGAACTACATTGCTACAATCCCGGCGAGACGCCCCCGAAAGCAAGCACATACTCGCCACCTACTTACACCAAAGCCTGCCCCTGTCCGCTACCGGCGGTAGAAGGGCGCAACGATTGGTGCTCTACGGCTAACTGCCCGCCTCATTCCAGTCCTTCCACCACGGCGGTGAGCCACTTGATTGTTCACCACGCAGCGGGTACCAACGAATCCGACGACTGGGCAGGCGTAGTACGTGGCATTTGGGATTTTCACGTCAACGGTAACGGTTGGGCTGACGTGGGCTACAATTATCTCATCGACCCCAACGGAGTCGTTTACGAAGGGAGGGGAGACAACATCACGGGGGCGCATTTTTGTGGAAACAATAGCAACACCATGGGAGTGTGCATGCTCGGAAATTATCAAACCATTACACCTACCTCCGACGCCGTTGACGCGTTGGAGCGCTTACTAGCGTGGAAGTCCTGCGACATTGACGAGGATCCACTGGGACAAAGCTTTCACAATTCTTCTGGTACGGTGCTAAAAACGATTTCGGGGCATCGAGACGGTTGTGCGACTAGCTGTCCCGGAGATTCTTTTTACCCCATGCTACCCGACGTACGTCAAGGCGTAGCGGATCTTATCCTATCCGAATGTGCGGGCTTGCCCAGCCCCACCAACTTAGCGGCCATTGAACTTACTCCAACGAGCTATTTTTTCACCTGGTCGCATAACGCTAATGACGAGGAAGGGTTTTTATTAGAGCGTAGTTTGGACAATGGTACCAATTACGAGTTGCGTACCACGTTGCCCGCCAATACGCTCAGTTTTATTGAAGACGATCTCGAAGTGGAGCAAATCTATCTTTACCGAATACGCGCCATTAGCGCCATAGATACTTCGGATTATAGCAACGTTTTGACCATCAATACGGGCGTAGTCAACAGCAACTCGCCAAGCTTGCCGCCATCCGCTTTGCGCATCTCCCCCAACCCCACGAAATCAATGACCCAAGTCACACTCAGCGGCCCCTGGCGCGGTGAACTAACGTGGCAACTACTCGACCTGCACCAACGCGTCCTGCAAACGGCGAATAGCGAAAAACGTACCGACCAATGGACGCAAGAACTTGACCTCAGTACGTTACCCGAGGGTAATTATTTGCTCCAAATTCGTATTGGTAGTAGCTGGGGAACTTGGCAAGTGTTGAAGCAGTAAACATTTTGACTAGTAAAAAATAAGGGGTAAAGCGACAATTTTCGTCGCTTTACCCCTATCTTTTTTGGTTAATACTTTCGTTAGATTTTAACCATCCGAACTTGCTGTAAACTACCGTTTTGCTCCAGTTGTAGCCAGTAGACTCCACCGCTGAGGTTACCCAAATCATTGAAGTCCAGTTGCTGCTGGCCGCTGCTAACTTGCCCCAAACTACCCCGGCATACCTGCTGGCCGTGTGCGCTGAGCAACTGCCAGTTGAGCATCCCCGACTCGCCGAGTACTACGTCCACCCGAAACTGCTCGCGGAACGGATTCGGATACGCCTCTACGTCAACGATGGGAGCTAGGTCGTCCGTACTACTGACACAAGCCGTTTCAAAATAATAGGTTGTAACGTCACTGGTACTGTTGGCGCAAACGGTCTCGAATTCCACTTCGTAGCTGGTACACATTTCGAGTCCCTGGAGGGTAAAGGCATCCTCCTGAGTGGTTTCGGTTTCCCAATCCACGCTGCCCACTTCCCGGTAGCGAAGGATAAAAGCCAACTCATTGCCCGGCGGAATCCAGCTAGCAGCTGCGCTCGTGAAATCCGCATCAAAAGCGACCTCTTCAGCCGCCACACAAGGAATAAAACCCGTGAAGAAAGCCGTAATTTCGTCATTAGTCGTAAGACTCATCTGAATGGCTTCAGCAAACTGATCAGGCGCAAAAATATTATTAGCTACTTCCCAATACTGGAAAGTGTGTCCTTCGTTGGCAATCGCCTCCAACTCAATTTCCAGCCCGCCGTAGTAGATGGCGTCCCAAGGGTACCCCAGCCCTTCCACGGAGTTAGCGCGCACGCGACCCGCACCCTCGGGTTCTACGTTGATGGTCAGGTTATACGGTCCCGTAATGCCCTCGTCTTCGTAGCAGTCAACGACGCTTTCCGCCAGCATAGCACAGCGCGTTTCCATGAAGTCTCGTATCGCTTGTACATTGTTTTCCCACTCGTTGACGGAGCCTTCCCAGCGGGTTACGTGTCGTTGCATTTCGGGGGCAATGCGCTCTACCATGCGGTCCAATAACGGAATCATATAATCGCAACTCAGGTAGGTGTTTTTTAAATCTGCGTAGCGATTGACGTAGTATTGTTGGAAGGTTTCGTTGTTGAACAAGGCCATAAAAATACCGATATGTCCTTCAAAATCCGTGAAGGGATCAATTTCTTCAAAGTCGCATAAATCCGCATTGGGTCCCTGATCTGGAATGAACGTATAATTGATGTAGTGTCCGTAAGTAGCGTCTTCGTCCCACAGTATGTAGCGCCAGCGTTGTGCGCCGCCGTTGGGGTCGCGGCCCCGCCACCAGCCCGTGTTCCAGTTCAGCCAATCCGCCGAAACATTGTGGGAGTGGAGAATCATATAATCGACTAAGCTCTCAATATCCAGGCGTTCGGCTACGTAAGCGTAGTTGGCAGCGTCGGTCATATCGTTGGCCGCGATGTAGTCCGTCAAGGCGTACCAATCGTCCCAGCTCCCGTACTCTTGTTCCGTAGTTCCCCAAGTTTTGATAAAGTCAATTTCAAACCGATTCTGACCGTAGTAATAACTCGTATAATCGTGATCGTCTACTTTTTCCCGAATTTCGTAAACGCCCCAGTACTTGCCATTCGCAAACAAGATGCACGGTTCGTAAGTCCGCTCGTCCATGTGCATTTCACCCAATTGGGATAAGGTGTGGACAAAAGCATCGCGGATGTGTGCGCCCCCTGGCTCGTAGGGGTAATTATCACTCGCCCCCGCTTTGAGAATCAGGCGCTGGAAGCGATCCCGATCCGTAATCTCGGGGAAAATCTCGTGCTTCACGGCGAAGTCATCCCCCAATTGGTCACGGGTGATGTAGTCGATACCGCGTTGGGGGTAAGCCCAAGAATCGTTACCGTGTTTGTTAAAATCGCCCGTTGCGTCGGCTACACGCTCGCCCTCTTCGGTGAACAACTCCAGCGTACCGAGCGGCTCCAGGAATAGGTCGCCATTTAACAGAACCTCTACCTCGTCACCAGAGATAGAAACGACGGGAACGGTAATCGTTTCGTTTACCAAGTAGGTGTGATAATCCACGAAGCTCGGTGGAATGGCCGGGTCATCGCTTATGGCGATTGCCTTGATAACCGCCGTTTCCACCAAGGTAAACGGCGTAGTGTAGATAGGGTCGTTTTCATCGGGCGTGCTACCGTCCGTCGTATAGTGGATCGTGAGATCGGGCGTACTAGCCAGAATGGACACTTCTACTTCCCCGGCGTAAGCACCCGCTGCGGGCTGGATGGAAGGCTTACCGGCGTAGGTGGTGCGTGGGTCCGTATTTTCTTCTTCCAAGCTAGGCGTTAAAAACAAACGCCAATCGTCGGCCCCGTCCGGGAAACGGCCCCAGGAATGACCCGCCTGATTGGGTACATCAATGGGATGGCTGTCGATGACCATGCCACTAGCATCAGCTAGTGAGATCATTTCATTATTGCGCGTCTGCGTAATTTTGAAGTTTGTGTGGTACCGTTGGCCATCGAATTCGTCGCGGCTAGAGGCCCAGAAAACGAGGTATCCGTTGCCGGGAATGGTCGTGCCTTCGGGAATAGTCCACTTGGTAGGATTGTCCTCTTTATCACTCAGGTAATAGCCACTGACGTCAACGGCACTGGTGGAGGTATTGTACAATTCTACCCAATCTTCGTCTCCTCCAAAACCATCCGTAAATTGGCGGTAGTTGGCAGCGGAAAACTCGTTGATAACCACCTGCGCTTGAACGCTAAGCGTCCAGCAAAGGCACAAGAAGAAAAAGGAGTAACAGTTGCGATTCATAAAAGATGATTTCATACGTTTGCTAAGGTAGCAGGAAAGTCGCAAAAATGAGCGCCTGATTTATGTAATCTCCCTTACCTTTGTACTGATGTTGAGTGTAAAAAGTGATGAATACTACATGTTACAAGCCCTTCGTCAGGCTGAGTTGGCCGGCGAAGCGGGCGAAATTCCGGTGGGTGCCGTAGTGGTAGCCAACGACCGCATCATCGCGCGCGGCCATAACCAAACGGAACAACTCACCGACGTAACGGCCCACGCCGAAATCATTGCGCTGACGGCCGCCGCCAACTTTCTGGGTGGTAAGTACCTCAAAGGCTGCACCCTGTACGTGACCCTCGAACCCTGCGTCATGTGCGCTGGTGCGCTGGCCTGGGCGCAGTTGGACCGCCTCGTTTACGGTGCGGCGGACGACAAGCGGGGATTTATGCGTTTTGGGAAAGAACTATTACATCCCAAGACGAAAATTGAGTTTGGAATCCTGCACGAAGAGTGTGGTGCGCTGATGAGCGAATTTTTTCAAAATCGTCGGAGTTAAACTCCGTTAAATCTCCTTAACGAAGCATTAAAGCAGTTGACGCGTTCACAAATTTGTCCGTATTTCGTTGTAAAACTCCTTTGGAATGAAATATCGGAATGGCTTCTTTTTGTGTCTTTGCTTCGGCTTCCTATTGTTAACGACGGCCTGTTCTCCTCGTTTGTCTCCTTTTACCCAAAATCTTTACGAAGATCAAGGTTGGACCAATAGCGACCTCGAACGCATCCAATTTTACTTGTCGAATGACCTGGTACTCTACCGGGAACTACGTGGCGGCAGTTCTGAAATTCGTCAGGGCGAAATTAAGGTAGTGAACGGTCAAAAACGCGAAGTCGTCGCGTTCCGGCGCGGTACTCCGGGAGTGTTTATCTTCAGTCCTAAGGAGAATCGTTTTGCCGTTTCTTTTGAGGAAAGCGGTAACGATAAATACTTGATTTTCGGCCCTAGCCCCCGGCTCGACGACCGCTACGTACTGCTGGCCAGCGACTGGAACCGCAACCGGGGTCAAGTCACCTACGGCGGCCGCAAATGGACGGTTGATAATGATGCCGCCTACACCACGCTCATGGTCAACCTCAAGCGTTTACGCCAAGTAGAAACCCAGTCTCGTACCGTCCGCGGTCGGAAAGTGAATCGGTAGGATTTACCAATCTGATTTCTCCATAGATGTGGATTTGAGTCGTGTTTCACCAACTCGGGCGGGTCTTATTTGTTTCTCGACAAACACAAATGACAGTATTTACGACTACTTTCAAAAGTAATACTATCTTTGGTGTTGATGTAAGCTAACCCTGCGACTTAACGAGCAACTAAGCACTATGGCGATCCGTATTCAAATGAAGCTTAATGATAAGCTGTACCTCCGCGACCCACAGGATACCAAACTGGGTCGTAACATCATCCGGTACGGTATTTTACTCATTGATGAAATTGGCTTCGAAGCATTTACTTTCAAGAAACTGGCCGAGCGAATTGGCTCTACGGAGGCCTCCGTTTATCGGTATTTTGAGAATAAGCACTTGCTGTTGGTTTACCTTTTGTGTTGGTACTGGGAATGGACCAAATTCCTACTGGACTTCAATACGAATAACATAGCTGACCCGTGTAAGAAACTCCGTATTGCCATTGCCACCATCGTCAACACCGCCAGACGAAACGCCACCATCGACTTTGTCGATGAGGATATCCTCCACCGAGTCGTAGTAGCGGAAGGCGATAAAGGCTACCACAGCAAGTCCGTAGACAAAGAAAATCAAGATGGTTTCTTCTCTACTTATAAATCATTGGCCGGGCAAATTTCTACTATCATCGCGGAAATTGACCCTGCATTTGCCTACCCGCGTGCCTTGGCCAGTACCTTGTTAGAAATGGCCAAGGACCACACGTATTTTGCGGAACATCTACCGAAACTCACGGACGTAAAGGTGGAAAACGGGGAATTACACGAAATCGAAGAGCTGTTGGTCAACTTCGCTTTTGGTCTGCTCAAACCGCAGGAATTGCAGAAATAGCTCAACTGATTGATCGTTTACTCCGTTAAGTTAGTGGCTACTCACCTGAGCACCAACTCCGCAATTTTAACTCCAATTTTTCCAACGTCCACCGTATGTCTGCCATCCTTCAGCCCGCTATTTTTAGCTTTCTACAAGATCTCCGCGAAAACAACGATCGCGATTGGTTCAATGCCAATAAACCCATCTATCAGGAACAGTTAGCTAATTTTAAAGCCTTCGCTAATGAGGTACTTGACCACCTGAGTACGCACGATGAAATTGAACAACTAAAGGTCTTCCGTATCTATCGTGACGTACGGTTTTCTAAGGACAAATCGCCCTACAAGACGAACTTCAGTGCGGGTTTCACGCGGGCCACGAAGTTTCGGCGGGGCGGCTGTTTCCTCTCCGTTGAGCCAGAGGAAGTCTTCGTAGCCGGTGGTTTTTGGGCACCCGAATCGGCAGACCTTAAACGCATCCGTAAGGAACTCGCTGCCGATGCGCAACCCCTGAGAGACATTATCGCAGAGACTGCCTTCGTGGATACTTTCGGCGAACTAGCAGGTAACCAGCTCAAAAGCGCCCCGGCGGGTTACCCCAAAGATCATCCCAACATTGACCTGTTGCGATATAAGCAATACTTGCTAACGCGCCGCTTTACCATTCAAGCAGCGACGCAAGCAGGTTTTGCCCAAACTATATCGGATACCTTTGCCACCATGCGTCCCTTTTTCGACTATATGACGGACGTGCTGACGACAGATGAAAATGGCGTGCCGATAGAGTAGATACCGTTTATTGAGTATGCTCGAGTAAGTCTAATAATACCGCCAGCTATTGAAAAATATTTTACCACTCGCGGGGCTTCTATTGCTTCTCAGCAGTTGCGCGCCTCCCGCTGCTGCTCCTTTACCTTACCACCTTTTTTATCTGCACGGGCGCATCGTCGAAGTGCAAGGTCCCGAGGCCGTCCACGAGCGCTTCGGTCCGTACGAATACTACGCCATTCTTGATTCACTGCGAGCAACCGGAGCTGTTATCCACAGCGAGCCCCGCCCTGCTGATGTGGATTTTACAAATTATTGCGTAAGCGTAACGGAAACAATTGAGCAACTCATTAATGAAGGCATTCCACTAAAACCTAATACATTAAAATGAACGCACACGAAATTGACTACCGCATCTTCGGCGAAGAGATGCAGTTTGTAGAAATCGAACTAGACCCTTACGAAACGGTCGTAGCCGAAAGCGGCAGTTTTATGATGATGGACGACGAAATCGAATTGTCGACCCTGTTCGGAGACGGTAGCCACCAAGAACAGAATAAGGGATTGTGGGGAAAAGTCCTCAGCGCCGGTAAGCGTATCCTCACGGGGGAGAGCCTCTTCATGACGGCTTTTACGCACCAGGGAACGGGCAAAAAAACCGTCAGTTTCGCCGCGCCCTACCCCGGAAAAATCATCCCCTTGGACCTGAGCGAACGCCGGGGGAAAGTCGTTTGTCAAAAAGATGCTTTCCTCTGCGCTGCTAAAGGCGTGAGTGTCGGGATAGAATTCAGCCGCAAACTGGGACGAGGCTTTTTCGGGGGTGAGGGTTTCATTATGCAAAAGCTCGAGGGCGACGGCATGGCCTTCGTACACGCCGGGGGCCACGTAGTAGAGCGCCAGTTACGAGCGGGAGAAACGCTGCGAGTAGATACCGGTTGCTTGGTTGCTTTCACCCGCGACGTCGATTACGATATTGAGATGATTCGCGGTATTCGCAACGTACTTTTCGCGGGAGAGGGACTTTTCTACGCCCGCTTGCGTGGACCGGGAACGGTTTGGGTGCAAACGTTACCCTTTAGCCGTTTGAGTGACCGAATTATGGCAGCTTCGCGGCGCTACCGAGGCGGCGGTAACCAAAAAGGGGAGGGGAGTATGCTAGGAACAATCGGTGATATGCTGGACGGAGATGGATGGTAGTTGTACCAACCGCTTAAGCTAGTTAATAACAAAAGCCACGTACTGCGGTAATTTCAGTACGTGGCATCCACATTTTCATCAACTTAGGTTGCTAAGCTTCCGGTACCAATTCCGGTGTGGGCCGTGAGCGCGCGTTTTTGCGTCCTTTC
>JBCDIR010000046.1:0-9525 GCA_038748735.1 Bacteroidota bacterium
GAAAATCGGCCACAAATCCACCGAACGCGGCTGACCCGGACCGGGTAGTAAGAGCGTACCGAAAACGGCATCATCCAGGGCGGTACCAGCGACAGCATCCGACCCTTTCAAACCGAATAGACCGTCCTGTCCGTTACCAAAATCGAAAGCGCCCAGTGAGTTACGCTGAATACGTAAAGGCGCAAAAGCGGGTACTGCTCCACCGAACAGGGCATCGTCCATGTAGAGGGCTAATTCTGGATTGTAGAAAGAGCCATCCAGTTCCGTATCCGTGATTTCGTCGTAGGGCGTGAGACTATTCCAGTAGTCCTTCAAACCGATGGGAATGACCACCTCGTTGGTCAGTGGCATCCCCAGGCGAGAGACCTGAATCCAGTCGCCACTTTCGGCGGCGGCGGTTCCGTCCGTGCTCAACGTCTTGACGCTGCGGCGGCTAGCGGAAGCCCAGATGCCTACTACGTAGTCACCGTCCAGGATGTTGGTCGGCTCCGCGGGTGCGCCTGCTTTGAGGAGCATGCTGATTGGAATTTTCAAGGCTAAAGCGTGTACATTGTAGCGCGCTAAACCATCACGATTGGGACCGTTCTGACGCGGGGAATTACCCAAATCAAAAACGCCCCCTAAGTCTACGTAGAACGGATCGTCTACGGGACCAGCAAACACCATTTCGCCCGTACTGCTGCTCGTAATCGCATCCTGCATGAGGTTGGCGTAAGTCGTATTCAGCCCCACTTCGCTTTCGATGCTGCGTGGCCCAATGTTGTTGGGAGGTACAACACCATCCGTGACGATCGTTTGAAAGCTCGTACCACCGTCCGTGCTGCGTTCCAGCGTGTAAGTAGTTTTGAGGTTTTGCGCCCCTAAACGGATATTAAAGAAGGTCGTCGGATCTTCGTTGACGCGTTGAAAAGTGAAGCGGTAGATGATTTCATCGCCCGGAATAGTTGCGTCGTTGTCGATGTGAATTTCGTAGCGAATATTCTCGCCGAAAGTATAGTAATTAGGACCACCGTAGGGTAATTCTGCCGGAATGTAGCTGGCAATAATCGTGACGGTATTGGGATCGTCAGGACTACGAAAGGCGTAAAGGTCGGTGTTGTCCGCTAGCGGATCATTGGCGATCAGCGGTGCTTCGCGGTGGCTCGATGCTTGGACCGACCAGCCGTACAATAGCAAACACAGTATCACCCCTAACTTGGTTAGGTGAAAGTTTCCCATGATAAATTGGTTTTAAAGTTTTAGTAAAAGGTTAAATATTCTTGAGTCGCCCTGGAAAAGGAGACTAAAGGGACCAGTCAAGACCAAAGGTCAAGACGCCATCATAAATCGGTAAAGGTGGTAAACCCTGACGCTTTGGCGGGTGGGGGGAAAGATTACCAAAGCGATATATTACTAGACTTGTTTGCCCAGAGCCTCAAATGGTTACAAGCGGCAAATTTTATTCTGTACTTCGTTAGAAAGCCTCGCCGTAGCTAAGGCTATGCCTACGTTTTCTGCCTTGTTCAAAACAAAATTTGCTGCGCTTTCACTCATTCATGCCTGGCCGAACAAGTCTACTAAACCAAAGCAACGTACACGTGAACGTACATCTTCTCTGGTCCATCTTTTCTTAGCTAGGTAACTGCTGAGCATCCCGCCACATTTGACGGGATGTGCTCCAAAACTTCTAGTACGGAAATACAAATGGAGCAGGCAGTTTAAACGTTTGGGGGCATTCCCCCACAGGTCTCAAGTCAAACTAGGTGATGGTCAAAAATCCTTCCATCACCCACGGGAAAAATTGGGATAGTTTTTAATGGTTAATGGGAGTTAGCTGTTTTGCTGTTCGTGGGATTAAAATTTAAATAGGACAAAGGACTAAAGTAGTTGCTGTGCTCATTTGGGTTGATCATAGTGCTTTTAGCCCCTTGTCGATACTATCTACGAGAGGAAGTGCAGAGGTGGATTTCAAAAAATGGATTTTTTTAAAAAATAATTCGTCCGGCATTTTGATTTCATCAAAATACCGGACAATCGAAGCTGCAAAAGAGCTACTCCTCCGGGCGAGAGCAATCAAGAAGAAGCATAACGAAGTTACTTTTCCTTTTTGCTGTGAGCGGAATATCATATTAGACCTTAGGGTGTACCTGGTAGCGTTTATCTCTAAACACAACAAATCGATGCAACCTTTTCGTTAATAAGAGTATTCTTTAAAGTAAAAAAGTAACGTATGAAACAATGGTGGTCCATGCTGCTGGCGGGTGCAGTCGGCGGCAGTATAGTTTTGTTGGGACTCTTTTTGACGCAAGACGAAATAGTTCCTAGTGCGGCAGAGCAACGTATTCCCACTCGACAGGTAAACCTCAGCCCGGGTGTAGCAGCTCTCCCCTCCCCTACCTTTGATTTCAAGTCGGCCGCACAGCGCGCCACTCCTTCCGTGGTTCACATCAGTGCCAAAGGAGGCAGCGAAGGCGGTAATCCGCTTCGGCGCTTTTTCGAGGATGGCGGTGGTAGTCCCTTCGGTGGCGCATCGACGGGTTCGGGCGTCATCTACACCTCGGATGGCTACATCATTACCAATAACCACGTGGTGGAAGACGCAGAGGAACTGACCGTCACCCTCAACGATAACCGGAAATTTGAAGCAGAAGTCATCGGTACGGACGTCAAAACGGACCTGGCCGTCATCAAAATTGAAGCAAATAACCTGCCGACCCTCGAAGTGGGCAATGCCGACGAGTCGCAGGTAGGGGAATGGGTTCTGGCCGTAGGCAACCCGCTGGACTTGACCAGTACCGTCACGGCGGGGATCATCAGCGCCAAAGGGCGTAGCCTCGAACTCATTCCGGGACGGGATGCTATTGAGTCTTTTTTACAAACGGACGCGGCGGTCAACCCCGGTAATAGCGGTGGTGCCCTAGTAGATGCACAGGGGCGACTCTTGGGTATCAATACGGCCATCGCTACGCGTACCGGTATGTTTCAGGGCTACTCCTTCGCCATTCCCGTCAACTTGGTGACCCGCATCGTCGATGATTTCATCGAATTCGGCAGCTTTCAGCGGGCTTTCCTCGGCGTCAGCATTTATCCACTGGATGCGGAAGTGGCGGGCGAACTGGGAGTTAACATTAACCAGGGCGTCGTCATTGACGAACTCGTGGACGGCGGTTCGGCCCAGTACGCGGGCATGTTGCCCCTGGACATTATCGTAAAGGTCAACGACCGCACCATCCGCGACGTACCCGAACTGACGGAAATGGTCGGTCGCTCCAAAGTGGGAGAAGTGCTAGACGTCACCGTCTACCGCAAAGGCAAAGAAGTAGAGATACCCGTGCGGATGCGTCCGGAGTAGGTTGTCGCCTACTTTACAAAGGCAAGATTCCAGACTGATTTAACGCTGAATTAAGACTTTCTTAACAACCCCGCTAGCAACATTTAGCCCTGCGTTTGGGTTATTTATGTGTAGATATGGGCAATGCAACGACCGTTAAAAAGCAACGGTGTATTGTCAAGAAACACAAGAAAGAGTAAGCTGTTCTGGCCAGTTTCTAAAGCAATTAAAAACAGGCAGCAGCTCCAAGTTATATACTTGTTTAAAGTTGGTTTTTCGTTTTGTTTTGATGTGCCTGCTCCACTTGGAGCAGGCATTTTTTTATGCTTAAAGCTATCAACGGATTGCATCCGTAGATAGCTGGTCGGTGACGATTAGTGGTTGAGATGAGAGCGGTAAAGTGACTGCTGGGGTCAGAGATCCCGGCTAGCGTAGATTGACTTTTCGAGTTGATAATAATGTGCGTAGTGTTTACGCTTCGAGGAAATGCTCGGGCCTGCCTTCCGAGCACGGTACGGCATAGGCAGGTTATAAACCCTCACTAGCGAGTAGCGAAGATGAGTCCCAGCGGGACGCACTGTGGGTAAGAGGATAGAGCAAGACTGTCGGCGTGCCGTTAGGTACGCATTATGGGTGCCGTGTTTCCGTCTGGGAGATAACTAATTTAGTCTTTGCTTGTTACTTTGGGGAACTGTGGCCCCGCCTACCTGACACTACTGCGGAATATGTCGGACCAGCGATGTGCAGCCCCTTGGACCCCTGGAGTCTTGGCGTAAGGGGGCTACCGCGAAAAGCGGTAGGGCGTAGCGCCCGCCTGCTGTGCCACCGGCCGGCAGGTAGCGATCCGAGTGCGCGAGGGTGAGCCCCAAATCATTACAACAACCTCAATCTACCAGAACCAGTGAACCGTCTCCAACACGAAACCAGTCCTTACCTTTTGCAACACGCACACAATCCGGTGGATTGGTACGCGTGGAAACCCGAGGCTTTTGAGCGGGCCAAGCGGGAGGACAAGCCCATCATCGTCAGTATTGGATACAGTACGTGCCACTGGTGCCACGTGATGGAGCGCGAAAGTTTTGAGGATGCCGATACGGCGGCCTTTATGAACGAGCACTTCATCAACATTAAAGTAGACCGGGAGGAGCGACCCGATGTAGACCATGTTTATATGGAGGCCTGTCAGGCCATCAACGGTAACGGGGGCTGGCCGCTGAATTGCTTTTTGTTACCCGACGGACGGCCCTACTACGCGGGTACTTACTACCCACCGCAGCCGGCCTACAATCGGCCATCGTGGTTGCAACTGCTGGGAAATTTGTACCGCGCTTACCGCGACCGACGTCCCGAAGTAGTGGAGCAAGCCGAGCAATTGATGGAGAGCATCCAAGAAGGGGGCGCGGTGTTCAGTGAAGAAAACCTCCTGACGCAGTCCGACGAGCTGATCTTCAATCCGACGCTGCCGCAGGATATTCACTTTGGCCTGACGCAGCGCTTTGATACGACCTACGGTGGCTTCGGCGGTGCCCCGAAATTTCCGGGTAGCATGAGTCTACAGTTTTTGCTGGATTATCATCATTACGATGCGGCGGCCGCAGCGACTGGCCACGAGCACCTGCACCGTTCACTGGAAAAAATGATCGGCGGTGGTATTTACGACCAAATCGGTGGTGGCTTTTCGCGCTACACGGTCGATTCGGCCTGGTTAGTGCCGCACTTTGAGAAAATGCTGTACGACAATGCGCTGCTCGTGCAGTTGATGGCCAATGCCTACCGTACGACGGCGCAGCCCGTTTACGCACGAGCCATACGCGAGACTTTGACTTTCGTAGAACGCGAACTGATGAATGCCGAAGGTGGCTTCTACTCCGCCCTTGACGCGGATTCGGAGGGCGAAGAAGGCAAATTTTACGTGTGGTCCGAACATGAAATCGACAAAATACTGGGTGACGACAGCGCCATCTTTAAAGCGGTGTACGGGGTGAGTGCGGGCGGCAACTGGGAGGGTAAAAACATCCTGTGGCAGGCCCGCTCGGTGGCGGAAGTAGCCAAAAAATATGAGTTGGAGGAGGCCGAATTGGTGCAACAGTTGTCCAAAAACAGGAAGTGGTTGTGGAAAATCCGCGCAGAACGCGTCCGCCCCGGACTGGACGACAAAAGCCTCCTGCACTGGAATGCGCTGATGATTTCGGCT
Source organism: Bacteroidota bacterium (assembly GCA_038748735.1). Lineage (GTDB taxonomy): Bacteria > Bacteroidota > Bacteroidia > Chitinophagales > Saprospiraceae > Lewinella. The sequence continues at coordinate 5,505 of JBCDIR010000046.1, forward strand.
TACGTAGCGGCCTACCACGCGCTGGGCGAAACCCACTACCGCGAGACGGCACTGCGTGCAATCGCTTTCGTGCGCGAGCAAATGTATACGGGGGATGGACGGGTTTTTCACACGTACAAAGACGGGCAAGTGCAGTACCCGGGCTTCTTGGACGATTACGCATTTTGGATACGTGCGCTACTGGATGCTTACACGCTCGACTTTGACCTCACTTTTATCGACGAGGCGCAGACATTTACCGAATTGGTGTTGGCGCAGTTCCTTGACCGGCACGATAATTTGTTTTACTTTACTGCTGTGGACCAAACGGATCTACCCGCGCGCCGCAAAGAGGTGTACGATAATGCGTTGCCTTCGGGCAATGCCGTGATGGTGGAGAACTTACGCCAGCTCGGTGTGTTGAAAGGGAAATCGGAATGGCAGGACTTGGCGCAGCAAATGGTCAAGCCGCTGACGGAAAGCCTGCGCAAATACCCAACGGCCTTCGGGCGCTGGTCGCAGAGCGCGCTGCGGATGGCCTACCCCGGACGTGAAGTCGTCTTCGTCGGTCCCGAAGCGGAAACGATGGCGAAGCAATGGCTACGTAGTTATCATCCGCAGGCGATGGTCATGGCGCATTCGACGGGCGACGTAAGTGGTTACCCGCTCCTGGAAGGCCGCGCTGCTACGACGGAGACCTTGATTTACGTGTGTGAAAACTATGCGTGTCAATTGCCGGTGCGAACTTTGGCAGAAGTGGAGGTGTGATTCGCAATTGATAGGTTAGCCATTATGTAAAGCTAAGATTGGCGTAGAGGCTGTTCTAGCGTGGTTAGCGCAGCGGGTCGTCTAGTTGGCAGGCATTTTGAAAGTGAGCTACGATTAAAGATGCATACGTTTACTATTGATAATTTTCATTTAATCGCTACAAATGATAGCTTGGGAAGAATATGTAGAGGTGAATCCAGAAGTCTTGGTGGGTAAGCCTGTCATCAAGGGAACTCGTGTGTCGGTGGAATTCATCATGGAGCGCTTAGCAGATGGATGGACGGAGGAGGAAATTCTAGAAAATTACCCTTCTTTAGACAGAAATATCATGCAAGCTGTTTACAGTTATGCTTACGAAACGATAAAAGAGGTGGTGTTTTTTAGTATTGTTGAAAAGAAGAGCGCTTAGTTATGATGCTCTTTCTAGCTGATGAGAATATTCCTAAGAAAAGCTACGAGCTGCTTATTGAGAACGGAGTAGATGTGAAGCACATTACTAGCGAAGGTTTAGCATCAATATCAGATAAAAAAGTAATTGACTTTGCCATAGAAGAGAACAGAGTGATAATTACGTTTGACAGTGATTTTGGTGAATTAATTTTTCGATTGGACTACAAACCTACGGGCGTAATTTACTTTCGTTGGAAGGCATTTCGTCCTAATGAGCCAGGTGAGTATTTGTTGGAACTAATCGAAGAAAAGCAAGTAGAATTCATCGGTTACCTCACAGTAATTGATCGTAACAAAATACGCCAGCGGAAAATTTAACTTACTTCCAAACCCAAAAAGCAAAGACGCACCGCCAAGCGTCATAATCCTTATGATATGAAAGCACTCTTTACCACCCTGACCCTCTCCCTAGTAGCGCTCACGCTCTGGGCGCAGCAGCCGGCGCAGTACAGCCTGTACATGCTGGACCCGTTTCGGATTAATCCGGCTTACGCGGGTTTGGAAGACGCACTGGTTTTTACGGGAGCGATACGGCAGCAGTGGACGGACTTGGACGGCGCGCCATCGGGGCAACGGGTGAGTGGACACTTGCCGTTCTACTTCCTGAGTGGTGGTTTTGGGGTACAGTTTGAAAATGATCGGATTGGTCCGAACCAACTGACGAACTTACAGCTCGCTTATAACTACCAACTGGACCTAGATAATGCCATACTGTCCATTGGGGCGGGGGCGGGTTTACAATCCTGGCGACTCAACGGCAATGAATTGCAAACGCCCTCGGGGACTTACGAACCCGGTTTCACGTTTAACCATAATGATCCTTTTCTGTCGGCGTTGGAAGAATCCGGCAATGGGCTGCAATTTTCCGTGGGGGCTTTTTACCGCAGCGAACGCCTGGACGTAGGTATCTCCGCCGAAAATATTACTGCAACACCGATCGAACTGAGTGAGACGACCTACCAAACGGAGCGGGTATACAACGCTTTTGTGCGCGCTAATTTTGAGGTGGGCCGCCGCTTTTTACTCCAACCCAGCGCCCTGTTTCGCACCGACGGCATAGAGCAACAAACAGATATTTCCGTATTAGTAAAATACAATGACAATATCTTCGCTGGCGCCTCGTTTAGAGGATACAACGCAACTACTCAGGACGCCATAGCCGCATTATTCGGCTTCAATTTGTCCGCCAATATTCAACTAGCCTACGCGTACGACATTGGTTTGTCCAACCTGCGAACGGTGCATAATGGTTCTCACGAACTCGTTATCCGCTATCGCATCAATCAAACTATCGGAGCGGGTGTCCCTCCCCGGATCATTTATCATCCGCGGGCGAAGGGCCGTAGCTAATTGTCCCCTTTTCAAACTACTTGGACGTGTGATAATCTCTTTTGGTGTTCTTGGCGTGGTTATCACAGAGAGCGTACACAGAACCGTACGGAGCCTCGCTAGTGGTGCGACTTCTCCGAAGTCGTACATTTTCGCTTGCGGTTGTTGACAACAAATGTTTGACCTCATCCGAGGTCAATTTAGTAGCAACGAAGCTAGATACTTTGATGGTTTTACGTAGTTTAACAACTGCTAAGTGTAGTGTGTAAAAGCTAATTAAGTAGTGTAAGAATAAGCGTAAAAAACGGCTATGTCCTGCTACCTGTTACCAAAAAATCCAGCTTGCTGGAACGCGTCCCACATCCGCGAAGCAATAAATGTCAGCCATTTTGCGTTTGGCCACTGCGATGTGTTAAACTCCTGTTCGCCGGAGAAAATTCTTTTGATAACTCTGGCAAACGGTCTATATTTACGTTCGCTTTGAAAATAGGTTTATAATTCTGAAGGAAAACTCGGGTATAAAAATGAAGAACTTATCCAAAAACACGCTGCTACTGGCGCTGGTGTTTGTAATGACAGCCTGCGGAAGCAGCGACAACGGAGAACTCACCGGGGTCTTTGATCGACCCACTTGGAAAGGTATCAATCCTTTCGGCATGGTGTACGTTCCCTCCGGCACTTTCCACATTGGTCCTAGTGACCAAGACGTTGCTAACACCTACGTGCAACGCCAAAAGCAAATCTCTATTTCTGGTTTCTACATGGATGAAACCGAAATTACCAACAACGAATATCGCCAGTTTGTGTATTGGGTGCGGGACTCGCTCGCACACGATTACGCCCAGCACTTCATCACCGACGAGGATGGCGAAGAGCACATTGATTGGGAATACGAAATCGACTGGGAAGATGAACTCCTAGAGGATTTGTATTACCAAGGCGACGATCGCTTCGCTGGTAAGAAAGAACTGGACGTGTCCCGTTTTGTCTACGAATACGAGTGGTACGACTGGCAAGGTGCCGCGGCGGACCGTGGTCAATCACCCCGTAATACGTTCATCGAGCGTAAGAAAGTCAACATCTACCCCGATACACTTTCGTTCGTACGTGATTTCACCTACGCCTACAACGAGCCGATGGCCCGTAACTACTTCTGGCACCCGGCCTACGATGATTATCCCGTTATTGGTGTGGATTGGCACATGGCCAACGCCTTCTGTTACTGGCGTACGCAGTTGTGGAACCGCTACCAAAACGAGCGGGGCGACGGCATCAATACGGAAGATTTCCGTCTCCCAACGGAGCACGAATGGGAATACGCCGCGCGTGGTAGCCGCGAAAATGCGCCTTATCCTTGGGGTGGTCCTTACATCCGCAATGCGAAAGGTTGTTTGTTAGCTAACTTCAAGCCCGGTCGTGGTAACTACGCCGAAGACGGTGGTATGTTCCCCGTACGCGCGGATGCTTACTACCCCAACGATTACGGTTTGTACAA
>JBCDIR010000047.1:0-9499 GCA_038748735.1 Bacteroidota bacterium
CTCGCTAGCGGCGGTCAGCATTTCTAGTCCGCGTATTTCTGGACAGGTGGATAAAGTTCTCCGTTTCATTAACATAATAAAACAGGAAAATAAACGTATGAATAATCAGGTGGAGAAAGTTCTGCAAATGGCCCAGATTGACCGCGGCGAATCCAAGTTGCGCGTGACGGAGATTAATTTGCACGACGTCGTCACCCGAGCCATCGAAAATATTAGCTTACAAGTAGAACCGCGAGGTGGAACGGCAAAGGCTATTCTCCACGCGCGTCAGCCGATGATCGAAGGCGACGTAACGCACGTTTCCAACGTCATCAACAACTTGTTAGACAATGCGAATAAATACTCGCCCGAATCACCCACAATTTCCGTGACCACCCAAGACCACAAAGACGGGGTCCAAGTTATTGTTAGTGACCAAGGGATGGGAATGAACAAAGAAGCTAAGAAGCATATTTTCGACAAATTTTACCGCGTTCATACCGGCGACCTGCACGATGTCAAAGGCTTTGGCTTGGGCCTCAGCTACGTCAAAGCCATCCTTGATGCGCACGGCGGCACCATCGACGTGAAAAGCGAGCTAGGAAAAGGCAGCGATTTTATCTTGTTTTTTCCCCGCCGCCCCCTTGGACAAGCGGTGATGAATTGATTGTGACCTGGTCACTAACGTGAGCCAGGAATAGCGGTTTTTTATTTGGGTTCCTTGTTTAGTTTGTAATTAGCCCGATATTCATCTGTCTAATTCCTGCACTAAAAAAGGAACGAAAAAATCGTTTTGGTTGTTATCCCTATCTTTCGCGCTCATTTAGAACCGTTGACCATGCGTAAACTCACCGCCGATTACATTTTTCCCGTCAGTAGCGCGCCGCTGACCCAGCACGTTTTGGTACTGGATGACGAGGGTAAGCTACAACGTATTGACCCACTAACGCAACACGACCCGGCGAGTGTGGAACACCTGGACGGTGTACTGATTCCTGGCTTAATCAATACGCATTGCCATTTGGAGTTATCGCACCTGAAAGGAAAGGTAGCTACGGGGACGTCTTTGATACCGTTCATTACTAGTGTGGTACAGTTTCGAGATGTACCGGAGGAGGAAATTCTGGACGCTATTGACCGGGCGGATGCGGAAATGTACGCAGGCGGTATCGTAGCCGTGGGGGATATTTCCAATAAATTGGATACGGTTAAGCGGAAGCTGGCCAGTCCGATTCGGTATTACACTTTCGTGGAAATGTTTGACTTCCTGCAGGACGCAGGCGCGCAGGGTGCGCTCGACCAATACCTACCCGTGTACGAAGGGCAAGCCCAGGGAAACGGCAACCAGCGGACGGCCGTACCACACGCCCCTTATTCGGTCTCCAAGCGTTTGTTCCACGAGATCAATCAGCTTAACCAGGGGCGAGGGACGGTGAGCATCCACAACCAGGAAACGCCGCCGGAAAACGAGCTCTTCCTCCACAAAACGGGCGCTTTTTTGGACTTTTACGGTGGGTTTCAGATTCCACTAGACAACTTTGAAGCAACGGGGCAGACCGCTATTCATTACGCCTTGGCGAATATGGACCCAAGTTGTCGACACCTGTTCGTACACAATACCCTGAGTACGCCCGCAGACATCGCGGCGGCCACGGCCTGGGGACAAAACGGAATGTACTGGGCCACTTGTGCCAACGCTAATCTGTACATTGAAAATCGCCTCCCCAACTACCAATACTGGCTGGATGCGGACGCCAAGATGACCATCGGTACGGATAGCTTGACGTCCAACTGGCAACTCTCCGTACTCGAAGAAATGCGGACCATCCACCGTTACCAGAGCTACGTACCTTTTGAGACCTTACTCCGCTGGGCGACGCTCAACGGAGCCGAAGCGCTCCAATTTGACGCGGACTTGGGCAGCCTGGAAGTGGGAAAAACGCCGGGCGTAAACCTGTTGACGGGACTAGCGGGTAGCGGGCCGGATAATTTCAAGGTGGGGAAAGCTACTGAGATTCGGCGGGTGGGGTAATGCTAGTCTACTCCGAAAGGAAAAGATTGGTCCCGGTAATTACTACGTCAACACCCGCCTTTTTGAACTTTTGCGAAGTAAGTAAACCTACTTTTCCCGATTGCGCCAAGCGTTGCGCCCCATCGCCAGTAAATCACCAAAATTTTTCGGGGCTTTCATGCCCGCGATTTCTCGCTCGATGTACTCCTCGGCTACGGGTCGGTCGGTAATGCCGAGGAAGTTTTCGATTTTACGCTCGAGATAGTAGCCCGCTTCGGGAGTTTTGAGGCTATCGACCAGTTTTACGGGGCGTTTCTGGCCGTGTTGCCGCAGATTCAGGCTGTACGAATAGGTCGTAGGACCATCGTTGCTGCGGTGTTCGTGCTGGATGACGAAGAGTTGTTCGATATCCGCCCGTTGGTAACTGCGTTGCTTGCTCACAAAGCGGTTAAAAAGACGACGCTCCGTCCGCAACTGTCCCGACTTAACGGCGATGACTTGGTAATTGGCTAAACTACGAATCAGTACGACGACCATAATCGTAGGTAGCAACAAGAAGAGCAAAGGGGCAAAACGCTCCCAACCACCGGTATTACTAGTTATGCCCTGAAACTGCTCCCAGGTCAGGAGCGGAACGATAAAAAAGATAGAAACGAAAGCCAGCGCGAAGTAACCGATCTTACCCGTTTGTGGATGCACCAACAGTTCCAGACCGAGGCCGCGGGTGAGCGTAATCCCTTCGATCTGCGGTGGTGCCGTTTTTTTGTTTTCGTAAGCTAAATCTTTTTCCAAGTGCGCGCGGTGGAGGACTTCCAGCGCACCACACGAACTGCACTGGATGAGGTTGGCCGCTTCGTTGATAATCCCGTCTTTGAGCGGCGCACCACAGTGGGTACAGTTGCTGTCGATGGTTAACTCGCCGGACTCGGACGTCAGTTTGGCTACTTTCAGGAGCGTTTCTTCTTCACGTGTTTTTTGCAGAGTGTCGCCTTGCTCCGTTTCTACGAATTCGTTGGCCACCAAGCGATCTTCGACCCCGAGATACTGCTCGAGTTGACGCTCGAGATAATAAGCGTATTCCGGTCGACCGAGGCCCTGGACCAAATCGACAGGATCGCCCCGGTGCAAGGTAGCAGCTAGGGTAAACGACCATTTGACGCGCTCCCCCGCGCTGCCGTCTTGGATAATTTTGACGAAAAACTGATCGACCTCGTGCTCGGTTAAAGTACGAGTTCGTACGGGAAGAAGCCCGAATAAACGCTGCTGGTAGTGAATCTGCTGTCCTTCTATTCGTAGGTATTGAACGCCCGTCAAGCGTTTGAGACCATTGAAGACCATAAAACAACCAACCCCCAAAAACAGCGCGAACATCAACTGTGCGATGAACGGAGCACCATTATCCGACTGACCAACAAAGTATGCCATCATGCCAATAAAAAGCAGCGTAAACACCCCAAAACTCAGGAAAAACTTACCGTGACGTACCAGTTTAGGCGGAATCGTTAGGTGGAACCCATTGTGGGTCTCCAGTGCAATACCATCGACGGCTTGGAGCTGGTCTTTATAGCTGGTTCCGCCCGGCGCAACGATACTGTCCACCAAAGGCATTTGATGACCGCAGTTCGGACAATTGATCACGCTGTTGACGACGTCAGCGTCTTTGCCGGTGAGGGACGTGTGACAATTGGGGCAGGTGGTATCGAGCATTACAGGTATTTTTCGAGCTAAAATTAAGCAGCTCGTTTGGATATGTATATAAATTGGCGGTGTTTTGTTATATCTAATTTTCACTTTTTATCGCTAGTACCCTTCCAGTTATCGCAACCTAAAGTCCTACAATTTGTTTAAAAAAAAGCAAAATACGCTATCTTCACCGCATGACAACTGCCGACTATCAAGCCATTGCCGACACCATTCCCAAACAACCGGGGGTCTATCGTTTCATTGACGAAAACGATACGATCATCTACGTGGGCAAGGCCAAAAGTTTGCGCAGCCGGACGAGTAATTACTTCGGGCAACGCAAAGACCGTATGCACCGCACGCGGGTGATGGTTAAGCGGGCGCGCCGCCTGGAATTCACGGTAGTAGAGACAGAAACGGATGCACTCTTACTGGAAAACGCGCTCATCAAGCAGTACCAGCCGCGCTACAATGTCGTACTCAAAGACGATAAGAATTATAGCTACATTTGCATCAAAAACGAAGATTTTCCCCGGGTTATCCTCACGCGTCAGGTGAGACGGGACGGCAGTAAGTACTTCGGGCCGTACACGAGCCGGATGCGGTTAAAAACGATCCTGGGCCTGATTAAGCAGTTGTTTCCACTGCGTACCTGCACGCACAGATTGAGCGAAGAAAACATCAAGGCGGGTAAGTTCAAGGTGTGTTTAGAATACCACATCAAAAACTGCTTGGGCGGTTGCGAGGGCTTGGAATCACGGGATAGCTACCACGCTAAAATTGAACAAATTACCAATATTCTTAAAGGTAATTTCGGTCCCGTCAAGCAGCATTTCAAAGAAAAAATGCAAGCCTACGCGGAGGCGCTCGACTTTGAGGCGGCGCAAAATCTTAAAGAAAAATTAGTCGCTTTTGAAAACTACCAAGCTAAAAGCACCATCGTCAGCATCACCGTGCGGGATGTGGACGTGTTTAGCATTCTTTCGGACGAAAAAGAAGCTTACGTCAACTACATCAAGGTCGTCAACGGTGCCATCATCCATACGCATACGCAGGAGTTGGTCACCAATTTAGACAACGAAGAGGAAGACGATTTGCTCCAATTCGTCATCCCGCAACTGCGCGAGCGCTACAACAGCATCGCCCCCGAAGTTGTCTTGGACCGCGAGTTGGAACTCCCCGGCGTGGAGGCCAGCGTCACGGTGCCCAAGATCGGAGACAAGAAAAAGCTCCTCGAACTCAGCCAAAAGAACGTCAAGTACTACCAGTTGCAAAAGCGCAAGCAAGCCGCTACCTACGCCAACAAGGAGACGCCCACCCAACGCATTCTCAAAACCATGCAGGAAGACCTGCAAATGGATCGCCTGCCGATTCACCTGGAGTGTTTTGACAACTCGAACATCCAGGGAAGTCACCCCGTGGCCAGCTGTGTGGTGTTCAAAAACGGCAAACCGAGTAAAAAGGACTACCGCCACTTCAACATCAAAACCGTTGTCGGCCCGGATGATTTTGCCAGTATGGAAGAGGTCGTTTACCGCCGCTACAAGCGCCTCTTGGACGAGGACGAACCGCTGCCGCAACTCGTCATCATCGACGGCGGTAAGGGTCAGTTGAGTTCGGCCATGAAAAGCATCAACAAACTGGGTTTGGCGGATAAAATAACGGTCGTTGGCATTGCTAAACAGTTGGAAGAGATCTTCTTCCCCGGCGATTCCGTCCCTTTGTTGATCAATAAAAAATCGGAGAGCCTCAAAGTGATTCAGCACGCGCGTAACGAGGCGCACCGCTTTGCGATTACTTTTCATCGCAACAAGCGCTCGCAGTTTTTTACCAAAAGTGAACTGGAACAAATTCCAGGTATCGGTGCCAAAACAGCTCAGAAGTTACTTGCTCACTTCGGCTCCGTCAAAAAGGTAAAAGCGGCACGTTCTTCGGAAATTGCTCAGGTAACGAATCTGAACGTTGCGCAAAAATTGAAGGATTGGTGGGCAAAAGAACCGGCGGATGAGCAACCATCGGGGCAAGATTAGAGTTACTAAGTACAAGGGTAATAACTCTTGTTGATTGTGTTTGGTAAAAGGTCCCTAATCGTATGCTAATCCCAACTCGTTTCTTGACATTGCTGTTCAGTCTTTGTTTTGCGCTCTGTACCTATGCGCAAGATACGCTATCATTCGCGGGCCTGTGGCGCGGCGAGTTGACCCAAATCGAGGGAGGATTCACGGATAAATACCACTTTGAAATCTTCCTCGAACCCGGTGCGACCGACGGAACGCTCAGTGGGCGTTCTTACGTGCAAGCACTCAATATAGAAGGAGTAATGACCACCGCCGGGCCGATCCGCGGTAAAATGTGCTACTTGACCGAAGGTGACGTACTGCGTTCGCGCAAGCCCACCAATATGGCTTGGTGCATCAAAACGATGCAATTACGGCTCACCAAACGGGAGGGCGAGTGGTGGTTGGAAGGACCGTGGCAGGGCGTTTCGGAATACGGCAGTTGCCCGCCGGGTATGGTTCGATTAAAGAAAATAGTTCCCAGAGTTTGACGACACTTGACACATCCCTGCTTACTCAACTCAATACTTACGGTGCTACGCGGCGACCGTTTTTACTGCTCGTCGACTTCGAGCAAGAACAACCCCAACTCTGGCCACTCGACCAACTACCAGCCGACGAGATACAGCTTGATTTTCCCGCTTGGCGCAATACGGAATCTCCTACCGAAGCGAAGGTAGCGGCCTTACAGTGGGCACCCCACTACCCTAGCGCCGAACGCTATCAGGCCGCTTTTCAGACGGTACAAGCGGGGCTACAACGCGGGGATAGCTTTTTGCTCAATCTTACTTTTCCGACCGACATTGTTACCAATTGGAACCTCCGCACCATTTTTGAGCAAACCCAGGCCCGCTACCGCCTCTGGTGGCGCGATCACTTCACGGTTTTTAGCCCGGAAACGTTCGTCAAAATCCGGGACCACAAAATTTATTCCTACCCCATGAAGGGAACACTGGGGCGGCACTTACCGGGTGAGTTGCTGTTACAAAACCCCAAAGAAATTGCCGAACACGCCACCATTGTTGACCTCATCCGCAATGACCTGAGTCAAATTGCGAGTCGGGTGCGGGTGGAAAAGTACCGCTATTTAGAGACGATCAACACGGCCCAGGGTGGACTGTGGCAGACCAGCACGCGTATTGCCGGACAATTACCCATCGGCTACCAAAATCGCTTGGGCGATCTACTGGCGTGGCTTCTACCGGCGGGGAGCATCAGTGGGGCACCGAAACCCGCCACGCTGGGTATTATCCAGGAAGCCGAGGGACAAAAGCGTGGCTTCTACACGGGGGTAGCCGTACTGTGTGACGGCCAGCAACTGGACAGTTGTGTGCTGATTCGCCTCGTCGAACAGACTGCTACTGGCTTACGCTACTGGTCCGGCGGGGGTATTACGGCTTACAGTGATTGGCAGGAAGAGTACCAAGAATTAAAAGAAAAGGTATATTTGCCCGTGAAAACGGCAGTTTTAGCTTAGATCAAGAACGAACACCAACGTGACACCGCCCAGTAGCCTACAATTTATTGAGTCTATTGCCTTAGATAATGGGCAAATGCAACTCCTCTCCTTTCACCAAAAAAGGGTCAATCGGGCGCGTCGGCAACTCCTCGGCATTAAGCAACAACTCAATCTGCGCACTTACCTCGACCAGCAAGTACTCCCTGCTACGGGTTACCACAAGGTCCGCATCGTTTATGGTAAGGATGTCACGCACTTCAGTTGCCAACCTTACACACAAAAGGTCAGAAAGAGCCTCCGGATTGTCCCGGTCGACGCCTTCGACTACCGACACAAATACCTCGACCGGAAAGCGCTGGACACCGCCTTCACCTACCGCGACGGCTGCGACGGTATCCTGATGAGTCGCCAGTCCTTCTTAATGGATACCTACTACGGTAACATTGCCCTCTACGATGGTCGTAAATGGTGGACGCCAGCCCATCCACTCCTCAAAGGCGTACGTCGCGCGGCGCTGATCCAAGCCAAACAGCTTCACCCCACCGTACTCCGCGTACCCGATCTACAACACTTCCGCGAGCTACGGATTATCAATGCGCTGATCCCGCTGGAGGAGAGCCCCTCTATTCCGGTGGAGCGGATTTATCTGCCGGGAGAGGCGATGGGCGACTAAATAATCATCCCCGCTGCCACGGTCTCATTCGTCTGCTCATCCACCAAAATGATACTTCCCGTATTGCGGTTACGGCGGTAGGGGTCCACAAAGAGGGGCTTGGTCGTGCGGAGGACGATGCGCGCAATGTCGTTCATGGCAATGTTTATGTCAGCTTCGTCGCGGTGCAGGGTGTTGATGTCGAGTTTGTAACGAATGTCCTTGACGATGCAGCGCGCATCGTTAGACGTGTGCAGAATAGCGTATTTACCGCGTGGGCGCAAGGGCTTTTCGTTAAACCAACACACCATCGCCTCTACGTCTTGCGTAGCTTCCGGTTGGTTATTTTCGCGTACAATCATATCGCCCCGGCTGATGTCAATTTCATCTTTGAGGAGCAGGGTCACTGACATGGGGGGAAAGGCAGCCTCCACTTCCCCGTCAAACGTATCAATTTTGGTGATTTCCGAAGTGAAGCCCGCAGGAAGCACCATGACTTTATCTCCGCGCTTGAATACGCCTCCCGACACGCGTCCGGCGTAGCCGCGGTAATCGTGAAATTCGTCCGTATTGGGTCGGATGACGTACTGTACGGGAAAGCGACAGTCAATCATGTTATCATCGCTACCGATGTGGACATTCTCTAAGTAATAGAGCAAAGTTCCCCCTCCGTACCACGGCTTGTTCTCGGACTTTTGAACGTCGTTATCTCCTTTCCGCGCCGAATTCGGGATAAAGTGAACGTCTTTCACGTCGAGTTTGTAACTGAACTGCGAAAATTCTTCCTTGATCTGCTCGTACACCTCTTCTTGGTAATCCACGAGATCCATTTTGTTGATACAAATGACCAAGTGGGGAATTTGTAACAAACTGGAAATAAAGGCGTGGCGACGGGTCTGTTCCAGGATACCTTTTCGGGCATCAATCAAAATTAGCGCTACGTTGGCCGTAGATGCCCCCGTGACCATATTGCGGGTATACTGGATGTGCCCCGGCGTATCGGCAATGATGAACTTGCGTCTGGGCGTCGCAAAATAGCGATAAGCTACGTCGATGGTGATGCCCTGCTCGCGTTCGGCTTTGAGACCGTCGGTGAGCAGCGCTAGGTTGACGCCTTCTTCGCCCCGGCGCGCGGAGGTCTCCTTAATGGTTTCGTACTGGTCTTCAAAGATCGACTTGCTGTCGTACAGTAAGCGTCCGATGAGGGTGGATTTGCCGTCGTCGACACTGCCGGCAGTGGAAAAACGGAGGAGTTCGGTATGTTGAGTCATGTTTAGTTTTGAGTGGTGAGTGGTGAGTTTTAGTATAATCACAATTCAGAACGCAAGATTCCCCACTGCTAAAAATAGCCTTGCTTTTTACGGTCTTCCATCGCCGTTTCGGAGCGTTTGTCGTCAGCGCGGCCACCGCGTTCGGTTTGGCGAGCAGTAGCGACTTCCTGGATGATGCCTTCCAAATCGGTAGCGTTCGATTCCCATACGCCCGTACAGGTCATGTCGCCGATGGTGCGACAGCGAACCATTAGTTCTTCTACTTTTTCCGTTGGTTTTTTAGGGATATAGTCACAGTCCGCGAGCAAGATGCCGTCGCGGCGGATGACTTTGCGCTGGTGAGCGTAGTAAAGGCTCGGTAATGGTACGTTTTCCATGGCGAGGTAC
>JBCDIR010000048.1:0-9415 GCA_038748735.1 Bacteroidota bacterium
CAAATCGTCCAACCAAGCGGGATTGCCGTTGGTTTCAATCACGCCGAACACTTGGTCGAGGCCACGGTCACTTTCCGCTTTTTGCACCAATCCCCCCAAAATAGTCGGTAAGAGGCTGTGGAGCGCCGTAGATACGCCCGCCTGACTTTCGTCTAGGGATTGGCTCACTGTTTTTACTAAAGAACTAGTGAGGTAGGCTTGCAAACCGTCTAAAATGCTCATAGCTGCGATTTTCAATCTCAAATGTAACGACTTTGTCCACAGTCAACTCGCAAACAAGTCATAAATTTGGGTGAACCCAAGAAAAAAGCCATGACCGACGCTTCCTTAACGACTAAAAACAACTTGGCGTCCGCCTACGATACGGAATCTTTCCGCCGCTGGGGACACGAACTTATCGACCTACTCGCAGATCAGGTAGCGGCAGTTCAAGGGCAAGCTGACCAGCCGGTTCTTGCGTACCTCGACCCCGAACAAGCGTACGCGTTCTGGCGGGCAGATTTTGCGGAAGCAACTACTTCACCGACGGCACTTTTCCAGCGTATTCTGACCCAGTCCATCCAGTTGCATCACCCACATTACCTCGGTCACCAAGTGTCAGTACCCGCGCTGGTCAGTGGGCTGGCGGGCCTCGTTTCCGACGTGCTGAGCAACGGTACTGGCGTGTACGAAATGGGTATGGCGTCCAACGCCATTGAGCGCGTAGTGACCGAATTCACGGCCCAACAAATAGGGTATCCCGAGGAGGCGGGAGGCTTCTTGACTTCGGGAGGAACCCTCGCTAATCTGACGGCACTTCTGGCCGCTCGGCAAGCCAAAGCTCCGACCCCCGTTTGGGAAACGGGACACGCACAGCGCCTCGCCATCCTGGTGTCGGAGGAGGCGCACTACTGCGTAGATCGGGCGGCGCGCATACTGGGCATGGGTGCGCAGGGTATTCTCAAAGTTCCGGTGGACGAACAGTTTCGTATCCAGATCGACGACCTAGAAGCAACCTACCAGCGAGCACGGGCTGCTGGCTTGGTTCCCATTGCCGTAGTGGGTTGTGCGGGTGCTACCGCCACGGGTTCGTACGATGATCTGGAGGCTTTAGCGGAGCTGGCCCAACGGCATCAGCTCTGGTTTCACGTTGACGGCGCACACGGCGGAGCGGTAGTGTTTTCAGAGAAGTATCGCCACTTGGTTCGGGGCATAGCACGGGCCGATAGCGTGGTCATTGATTATCACAAAATGGGCATGACCCCGGCGCTCAATACCGCTTTGCTGTTCCGAGACGGGGCAGACGCGTACCGCACGTTCGCCCAGCGTGCGCAATACCTCTGGGAGGCGCAGCAAAGTCCAGAATGGTACCATTCGGGTAAGAAGACCTTCGAGTGTACCAAGCTGATGCTCTCCATCAAAGTGTACGCCATTTTACGAACGCACGGCAAAGACGTTTTTGGTAAAAACGTAGACCGCTTGTACGACCAAGCAAAAGTATTAGCTCAACTTATTCATCAGCATCCAGACTTGGAATTGGCCCTATCACCCGCCGCGAACATCGTTAACTTCCGCTACGTCAGCTGCCCCGCTGAGGTACGCGACGAACGCAACGCCCGCATCCGGCAGGCACTGGTGGAAGCGGGGGATTTTTACGTGGTGCAAACCCTCATCCGTGGTCAGCGCTACCTGCGGTGTACGGTGATGAACCCTTTGTCGGACGAACGGGTGTTTGCGCAACTGCTGGCACGCGTTGTAGCCGTGGGAAAAAGTTTGGCACAATGAGTAAGCGGGAGACTTTACGTAAACGCTGGTACGGGGAAAACCCGCCGAGCTGGACTTATGTCTTAGCCGTGGCTTGTGTTGTATTGATGGCTTTCACCACCCACATAGACGACGATACGATGGTACCATTTCGTACTCAGCTCCTGTGGTCCTTACCGGTTGTGCTACTGAGTTTATACCTCTTTTTAGGCAGTTTTCAGCTGCTGTGGGGGTTCTGGCGCCACACTTTTTGGGCAGCCCTGGTGGTTACGGTTATGTTGTTTTACACGGTCAATGGATTACAATTATTGGCCAATTTTCACGGCTCGGGTGGTGCGTCGACGGAGACTTTTTCGCCCGTGCTGGAATGGACCAAGCATACTAACGACGGAGATACCTACTTAAACGCCAGCATCTTGCTAGACGGGACGGAGGGCAAACTCAGATTCTATGATTACGAGTTGGCCCAAGTCGAAAAGAAAAGGAAATGTTTACTGGTCACCTACCGCCGGGGTTGGCTGGGCTGGACCATAGTCGAACGAGCGGAGTTTGCGCCGAAGCACTTTTGTCGAAGTTACCGCTGAGTTAATTGCTTAATCTTCAGCCCCAGCGCCGCAAATAAGAGGGTCGTAAACGGGCTGATCCAGTTGAAGATGGCGTAAATGAAGTATTCGCCCACCGAGACGTCCAACGTGCTCGACTGGTACGCACCGCAGGTATTCCAGGGGATCAGCACGGAGGTGACCGTACCCGAATCTTCCAACGTACGACTGAGGTTTTCGGGAGCTAGCCCTCGGTCTTCGTAAGCGTTTTTGAACATTTTACCCGGCACCACTAACGCCAGGTACTGGTCCGAAGCCGTTAGGTTCAGCGCTAAGCAACTGGCGACCGTGCTGGCAAACAGGCCAAAGACCGATTTAGCAGCATCCAGTAAGGTCCGGGTGATGCGGGCCAAGGCCCCGATGCCGTCCATTGCGCCACCGAAAATCATCGCCGCAATGATGAGGTAAACAGTCCACAACATGCCCTGCATACCTTTGCCCCCAATCAGGTTCGGTAAGCTCTCTAGTTCGGTACTGCTGATATCGAGTTGCTTGATGAATTCCGGTAAAACCAACTGGTTTTCAAACAGCAGCGCGTTGATGACTTGTTGTAGCTGACCGCCGATAGCTAGCGTTTCCGTACCCGCCATTTCCGCTAGTACTTGTGGTTGAAAGAGGATGGCAAATACCCCACCGAGCAGCGCACCGATACTCAGAGCAATGATCGGTTTGACCCGCAACAGGATTACTCCAATAACGATAATGGGTACCAAAAACAGCCAGGGAGAAATGTTGAATTTGTCCAGCAGCAACTGATTGATGGCCGAGTTATCATCCACGATGGCCGTACCCGATTGGTTCAACCCAATAATGATGAATACAATCAGCGTGATCGTAATCGACGGAAAAGTGGTATACATCATGTAGCGGATGTGACTGAACAGTTCACCGCCGGCCATCGCTGGTGCAAGGTTAGTCGTATCGCTCAGCGGTGACATCTTGTCACCGAAGTAGGCACCCGAAATGATGGCTCCCGCCGCCATTCCCGCGCTGATGTCCATACTACCTGCGATCCCTACGAGCGCAATTCCTACGGTGGCCGTCGTCGTCCAAGAACTACCCGTAGCCAAGGAGATGATCGCACAAATAACGACCGCTGCCGCCAGGAAAACGGTAGGGTTGAGAATCTTCAGACCGTAGAACACCATCGCCGGAACGACGCCACTGATCATCCACGTTCCCGCCAAGGCACCCACGAGCAGCAAAATGACGATAGGAACCAGAACGCTCTTCAGGTTAGCCCCAATTTCTTGGAAAATAGTCGCTAGGCTCACCCTATTTACCAGACCAACGATAGTCGCAATAAAAGCCGTAGCCAGTAAGATATAATGATTGGAATAATCACCGAACCACCCACCGTCCTCCACAAAGATATTGTAGGCCAGCATACTGATGAGAAAGAGGACCGGAATGAGTGCCTCGCTTATACTCAATTCCTTGTTTTCTAGCGTGTGGTTGTTTTCCATCTTATCCTTGTTTGCGCCGTAATGATACAAAATTCTGAGTTGGTAACGACTCCGCCGTTCAACACCTACACTACGTTAAGAAAATGCTTTTGTGACCAGCATGGTCCAACATCTACTGGCGTAGGGCGTTCACAAGAAAAAACAGACTATGTTCATTCGCTTACTTTTCCTGTTGTGCATAGGCCAGAGCCTCTTCGCACAGGACAGTCAAATCACGGTTACCATCACGGGTCTAGAAACTAAGGGTCAAGTCCTTATCGGTCTGTATGACTCCGCCGACGACTTTTTGGAAGACGGCAAAGCCGTTGCGGGTATCGTCCTAGACGTGAACTCGGAAAGTGTCAGCCATACCTTTACCCTCCCCCACGGAAGCTACGCCGTTACCGCGTATCACGACGTCAACAGTAATGATGAGTTAGATACGGGTTTGTTTGGGGTACCCAAGGAACCCTACGGTTTTTCGAAGAACGTTTTCGGCAATTTTGGCCCACCCGATTTTGAAGACGTCAAAATAACGCTAGCCGCAGGTGCCAAAGAAGTAACCCGCCTAGTGTTGAAGTAAGGCAAAAATGCAGGACCAAATCCTACTCCCGCCCGCCTTTCAGTTCATCCTGGTATTCCTTCAACTCATCCCAGCGCCCGGCGGCGGCTAGGCGTGCTTGGAGGGGCCAAGTATAGGGATTGTGCATCCGAAAGCGGCCACCGGCTGCTTCCAGGATTTCGCGGAGGCGACCCGGCTCGGTCGAGGCCAGGGATTTCCAGTCGGGGATACCCGCTTGGTGGAGTACCTCTTCGATTTTTGGACCGATCCCTTCGATCATTTTAAGGTCCGTTTCTTTGGGACTTTTGGTATTCTTGGCTTTTTTCTCCGGTTCGGGCGTGGCGACGGCAGCGTAAGCGGCGGGCTGCTGACCTTGGGTTAAACGAGCCGCTTGACCTACCCAGTCGTCTTTGGCAATCCGTCCAGAGATGTAGCCGATTTCTTGCGTGATGAGTTCAATTTGCTCCGGCGTCCAACGGGCAATTTGCTCGAAGGTGAAGATCCCCGCTGCGTTAAGTTTGCCGGCTAGGAAGTCACCCAATCCTTCGATTTTAGTCAGGTCGTCTACCTCACGGTCGGGAACGATGATTTTATCGTACAGTACCGTTTTATCGGATTGAATAGTGACTTGTTCGGTAGTACTAGTACTACTGCTGCTATCTGTTTCGGTCTCCGTTACTGGGGCCGGCTGCGCCGTGTTCTTGACGGCTTCCAAATCCGTTTTTAGCGATTGGTTCTCGGCGGACAACGCACTCAAACGACTCTCGAATTGGTTGAGGCGGGCTTGGAGCGCAGCCATTTCAGAGGCGCTGGCGGCGGTTTCACCGGGGTCACTGGCCGGGTTATTAACGACGCCTAAGCCCTCGTTAGTGGCCGCTTCCGAACCATTGGTTTTGAGGTCGCTGATTTCCGTATTGAGGGTGTCCACTAGGGATACGTAGCTGCGGTTGCTTGCCTCCAAGGTACTCGCCTTGCGCTGCAGTTCTTCGTAGCTGGCGGCGTACTGTTGCTTTTCGTTTTCTAATACAACTTGGCGGTCCATGAGCGCTACGCGTTCGCGGCTTTCTTCTTGGAGTTCCAGATTGCGCGCTTTGAGCTGCTCTTCAGTACTGGTGTGCAGTGTTTGTAGGTCGCTACGTTGCTTCTCACTAGCGGCGAGTTCCCGCTTTAAGCGACGAATTTTACCTCCTCGCAAGAGCAAAGCAATGAAGAAACCCAAAAGAAAGGAAACGAGAATACATAACCACAAGAACTGACCTTCCTGTGATTCTAGATTGGTGAAGTATTCTAAAAATGGCGTATCAGACATAGCTGTTTTGGTTAGTTGGTGGAGGTTGGATTAATTATCGGGCGTATCTTCTAAAATGATATTGACGCGGCGGTTGGCCTGTTTGCCCTCCTCCGTTTTATTACTGGCCACGGGTTTGGTTTCTCCCAGTGATTCTACAACGATTGCGTTATCGACGCCCATTTTTTGAAAGTAATCACGGGTGCTCTCGGCTCGTCGCATCCCCAGTGCTTGGTTATACTTATCGGAGTCATCCGAATCGGTATGTCCTATGATACGAATTTGCTTTTCTGGGTGTAACCCCAAATACGTTTTCACGGAATCCGCGTAAAAAACGAAACCCTCCCCCGGATCAAATACGTCACTGTCACTGGGAAAGTTCGCATCGGAATAGGTCATATTCGTAAACGTATACTGGTCCAGCGCGTACTCCTCTACGGGCACAAAAAACTCGAAGCGTAGTGGCTCACGTAGGAGGGTATCCGTGGTGATTTGCGCTGCGGCTTGCATCCGTTCGTTCGCTAAGCCGCGCGCACTAAGCAGGTCGATAACTGCTGCGGCTCGTGCCATGCCCAAATTTTCCTGAAACCCCGCAATGGCATCCCCCTCCCCCGCGTGGTAACGCCCCGTCAAGCGGAGGTGCTTGGTTGAATCGGTTTGCAACAACTGCGCCAGCGTATCTAAAAATAGCAAGTTATTTTTGTTGAGGCGGGGTTTATATTGCTTCTGGTCAAAAGCAAAATGGTCGTAGCCATCCAAGAGAACAATGGAGTCGCCCTCCGTGAGTTGCAAGGTCGCCAAGCGAACGTCAGTAGGTACTTCCGGCTGAGGGTCGCACTGCTGAAGCATATCACACACAAAGAAGTGACGGGCAAAAATGGCGAACAACGCCCAAGCCGCAAACAGTAATAGAGCTAATAAATAGCGCATGGTGTAGGTGATGGTTATTAGCAGGGTAAGGTAGTAAAAGATTTACAAATTGCAACAAAGCGGAGTTTTCACTGGTTACTATTTGCAACATTGTTGCATAAAGAATACCTTTGCGTTCCCAAAATACGATTATGAGAGCTATATACAATTACTTAGATATCCTAGGCTTTTCGGCCTCTTTCCTCTGCGCCGTCCACTGTGTGCTCATGCCCTTACTGCTGACATTAGGGTTAGCGAGTGGATTGGAATGGCTGGAGGAACCGCTAATCGAATGGTCGTTTATTCTCACTACGGTGATCTTAGCAAGTTGGTCTTTAGTCGGAACGTGGTCTCGTCATCACGACAAGCGTCCGCTACTGATTGCGGGGGTAGGATTTGCTATCATCATCGGTGTTCACTTACTACCGGGTCACGTCAACCACTATATTGCCGGGTTGGGTGGTCTCCTGATTGCTTACGCCCACTATCGCAATTGGCGGCTTTTGCACCGGACTTCCTCGTCGCACGCTACGCAGCAGCAACACTTGCCGGCACAGCGCCACGCTGCCTAAATTCCCTTACGAAAAAAGGCCATCGTGATGATGACCTTCTTTCCGTAATTTTTATCAGCAGTTTTTTCCAACTATCACGAAACTTCTTCGAGTAATTGCGCGGCTTTTTTGGAGCCCTGCTCGGCAGCAGCGCGCCAATTCTCAATAAACCCCTTCTGTCCGCTTTGCTGTACAGCTAGGCCCCGGTGCAACAAAATCGTCGCACTGTGCGGTTTGTCGTCCCGAGTTGGCATCTCAAGTGCGAGATCAAAGCTCTCAATTGCTTCCTTAAGATTACCACTAGCGGCGAGGGCTAGTCCGCGATCAAAAGCTACTTGACGACGGAAGAGGTACTGCGGGTGATCTACGAGTAGCGGACGTTTGAGGAAAAAGTTGAATCCCGCGATGGCACTTTTGTACGCGCCCATTTCCATCTGTACTTTCCCTTTGCGGTGAAGTGCTTCTAGGTAAACGTGGTGGTGCGGCATGGAACGCTTCATGGCCTGCGTCAAATCTTCGAGCGCAGCGGCCCAATCTTCGGCGAGAATTTCCATGCGGGCCCGGCCCAAGTAGGCTTCGGGACGCTTAGAGTCAACGGCGATACTAGCAGCATAGTCGGCCAGCGCCGCTTCGTTATTTCCCTGGGTATAATTAACGAAACCGCGCCGCTCCAGTGCCAGGGCGTGGCGCGGAAAGCGATCAATAGCTTTGGTGTACGCTGCTTTGGCCTCCTCTAGTTCTCCAGCCTCCAGGTGGCGACGTCCTTTCAAGTAGGCTTGCACGACGGTCTTATCACTGGTAGGTTCCAGAATTTGGTGTTCCTGCAGCTCCCCTTCTTTGATGCGCCACATCTGTAAGTCTCCTGCGATGGAAAACCCAGTAGCTTGTTGCAAAAGATGCAGGGTATTCAGCCACACCTTTTCGGTACAAGTGAACTTTTCGCGTGGGGCCACCAGCGCTTTGTTTTCTTCATCTAATAATTGAGCGGCATCACGGTACAAGACTTCATTCTTGTAGCGCGTTTCTAATAAGTGGGCGATCGTTTTCGTCGCCTGTTGTACGCTCCGCTCCGTAGCGTACTCCAATCTTCCCATTATAATTACGGTATAATCCATTACCCTGCTGATATACTGTGTCGAAAGTCTTGATTTTTAGCCTTCTGACAGTTGGTGAAAAATTTGATGACAGTAATATTATTGCACTAGCGCGGTCAACACGCAGTACAATCCCATACCCAATTAAAAGTATGGCTTCCGTTTTTCAGTTTCAAATGACTTAGCTATCAGTAAGTAAAGGCAGTAGGAATAATGTGATAATAAAGGTGATTTGAGCTACTGCTTGTTCTGTTTCTATGCAAGGCTATCCGCAAACGTCCTTGATTTTGAGCAATACGTTTGCTCTGGCAAATATAGAAAAAAATAGCGAATATGCAAGTATTTAGTGGCGATTTTGCAACTTTAACGCGTTTAATCTAGTATTTTTAGACCAAAAAAGAACCTTATGCTTCCGCTTCGTATGCTCATCGCGCTCATCATCGCAGTTTTTTCACTAGGCATATCCAGTTGCTCCACGGATGCGCACGCCGCGGTAAAAGGGGATACTTTGACGACTGGTCCTCACCCCGTACTCGTCGAATTATTCACTTCCCAAGGTTGTTCTAGCTGTCCACCGGCGGATGAGGTGCTAGCCAAGCTGCACGCGGAAGCCCGAGTGGGTCAATCGCCCGTGATTGCTCTCTCCTACCACGTTGATTACTGGAACCGCCTCGGCTGGACGGACCCTTACAGTCAAACCGCGTTCTCGGAACGACAGCGGGCCTACGCGCAGCACCTGGACGGACGCGTTTACACCCCACAGGCGGTCGTACAGGGCCGCAGTGGACACGTAGGTTCGCGGGAACGGGAACTGCGCCGGGCGATACAAACAGCTAGCACCAAGGCATCGAGCGTACAGTTCACTACGCGCCTAACGGCCACCACCGGAAACTTACAACTACACTACCAAGTCAAACATCTTCCCGAGCAAGCTACGGTCTATTTAGCATTGGTCGAAGAAGAGGTTCAGAATAGCGTAACTCGGGGCGAAAATCGTGGACGCCAGCTCGTACATACCCAGGTGGTGCGGGACTTCATCACACTCCCCATCCGTACGGAACCCGCAGAACAGTTCATTGAGCTTTCTCTTGCCGGCTTTGCCGTACCACAAGCAGCAAGGGCCATTCTCTTCGCTCAGGATGAGCGGACGTGGGAAATACTCGGCGTGGCAGCTTTTGAGTTGACCGTACATTAGACTTGTTCTGTGGGTTCTGAATGAGC
>JBCDIR010000049.1:0-9382 GCA_038748735.1 Bacteroidota bacterium
CCCGAATCCGGCTACGGATCGCCTCGTGGTTACCTACGGTGGTTGGCAGGAGCGGCCCGTACAGGTGGGCATCTACAGCCCGCTGGGTCAAGAAGTCTTCCGCCAGCAGGTCGACTACTGGACCCCCGACGGACTGACCATCGACACTAAAAAACTGCCCGCAGGCACCTACCTGCTACGCTTGGATAGCGACGGCGAAGTGCCCCTGACCGAGCAGATCGTGATCCTGCACTAATACTAGATAACACATACTATACCATCCAATAGTATTCGTTGTGCCCCTTCAGCATTGCTGGAGGGGCACCTTTGTTTGGGGGGGCTGTCCATCCGTCAGTTGGTAAGGCTACATCAGGAATATTAACGAAGATCAGTGCCGAACGAGTACTACCTCTTCTAGTAACTCTTGACAATTCAATTGAAAATGTAAATAATAAACGCCAGCAGGAAACCGACTCATGTCTAGCATTTCTTCTTGGTAGCCACCAACGAATTTCCACTCGTGTGTAGTTACGTGTTGGCCTAAAGCATTAGTAATGGATAGCTTAAAAGGCCTTTCTTGCTTACTAAGGCCAGTAAACCTCAGAAAAAGCGTTCCGGTTGTGGGATTGGGACCCCAGGACATTTCCACTCCATTAGAAGGAATCGAAAAGGTTGCAGTACGACCACAAAAATCGGTGGCTTGCAAAGTACGACCTGCGAAGTTAGGGTCAATAAGCAATTGAGGACCTTCTCCTACTACCTGCCCTGATTGTTTGTCTAACCAGGTTACGTTGCCCCGCTGCCCTGACGCTCTTAATTGCTTTAGCACACACGGATTTTGACTATCTACTTCGGAAGTAATACGTAAATGATTATAGGGTTGCTTAACTTCAACTCCTCCATCTTCCAAAATGTAGTATAAGTAGCCGGAGGGAATAGTACCGATCACCTGGCGTGTACCTCCGGGCCATTGTATCACAAGAGAGTCTGCTTCAGTTGCTGTCCCGAGGCCAAAATATAATCGGTAACCGTTCTGTCCGCTGTAGCCTCCGGTGTTAAGGCAAGCAACTTCTTGCAGTTGCGCATTCACTGCGCCTTGCTCATCCGTAAAATAGAGCATCACTTTAGCTCCGACCCCGTAAGCGTTAGCGGTACTTCCCCGCAGTTCTAACTGCAAGGATTGGTTACAGGTACTCTCCCGAGCTACAAATAGTTGATTCTGCGCATTGTCCAGTTTTTCGGTGCTGTTATCGTAACGCACACACTGAAAATAGTCTAAATCGCCGTTGAGGTCGTAGTCAACGGCTGCTGTTCCGTAGGTAAATACTTCTTTGTCTACTGTCGTCACGTCGGTTTCCAGTAGCAGCTGTCCGGTACCATCGTTACGGTAAAACTCGTACGCTAAAGCAGCATTGATCGGAACTTGTAGATCCATGTCGCCATCCGCGTCAAAGTCGCCCCAGATAGCGGACTGTCCGTTGGACCATTCGTGATCTACGTCTTGCGAGACTAAGAAAGTGGTGTCGTCCCGCCAAAAATCTCCTGCTCCGTCGTTAATGTAGAGCAGCGGTGCCTTCTCCAAGCGGCGAATTAGTACATCTTGCCAACCGTCCTTGTTAATATCCGCCCAGCAGGCACTACGGTCCTGATAAATTTCGGCTCCCGCAAGCGCATGCTCACCGGGGAGTAGTTGCCTAAGGAAATTATTACCCAAATTTTCATATACCTGCAACCCCGCTTTCCAGGTGTCAATAGCCAAACAATCCACATCGCCGTCATTGTCAAAATCTGCCCAACTGCCGCTGGTTGTTTGGTGTGGCGAACTACTAAAATAGCCACCCGCTATCTTCTCGAAACCACCCGCACCATCGTTTAAGTAAAGGTCATTCCTAACTACGTAGGCATTGAATACAGATAAATCCAGGTGTCCATCGTTGTTCAAATCAATCCAGGCCGTAGCGTAAGAAGTGGATAAATCTGTAGTAATGGGTAAATCCGTAATAGCCGTGAACAGCAGATTACCATCGTTGCGGTACAAATAGTTAGCTGCTGCATCTCTCCCCTGGTAAAAGACGTTGGTTACGTACAAATCTAAGTCGCCATCTCCGTCGTAATCGCCCCAGGCTGCTCCAAACGAAGGCACCGGCGCGAGTTTTTGTAATAAATCTGGTCGGTGTAGCATACGACCATCCCCTAGGTTTTCGTAAAACTCATTGGGCTGGCTTCCTTCTCCGTTGGTCACGAAGAGATCTAAGTCACCGTCGTTATCGGCATCACCCCAGGCACAGGAATTGCTATTACTCGGCTCCGATTGGAACCAGGGAGCTGCTAATTGCTCTAGGTGTTGACAGGGTAGCAAGTAAAAACAGTGACAGCACAGGCCCAGAAGTACCCCTTTGGAAATTGTCATGGCGCGTAAGTTTAGTGGTGTAAAACGGGTCGACTGACCATAAAAAATAGGGTTAGTCCGTAATTTGTCTAACCCATGTACTCAAAAAACGCTTACCTGAACAAATTACTATCGTGACTTCGTAATTTAACGTAGCGCTTACCCACCAGCTTACTGTCCATTGGGGTATTAAATAAGCGCTAACCCAATCGCTGGGACCCATCTTAGTCAGCTGCTAGATCTACCGGCTCCGCTTCGGAGATCACCATCGGAATAGCGCTACGGATCCGTTTTTGTTCGGATAGCGTAAGGCGTTCGTAAGAACGGCGAAACTGTTGTTGGGCCGCGGCTTCCCAGAGTTCTTCGTAGGCTCCCTTTAGTTCGTTGTAAACGGATAGGTACGCGTCGTAACTGGTGCTACGGTCGTTGACCAGGGAGATGACGGCACGGTTGGGTTTGGCCGCTAGGTCGGGGCGATTATCTGGGTTCATAATGAAAGTTTTGGCGCGCTCGCGAAGATACTCTATGGAGGTGGGTTCACTGCGGACGAGGAGCTGGTCGTTGGCGTTGAGGGCTACGCGAAAGAGGTTCCGCTGCTTAACGGCTTGGTCTTTTACAATGGGGTCCGAGCCCCAAGGAGGGAGTTTTACCAAGAGACCACTATCGGACAGAATGGTAGTAGTAACCAAGAAAAAAATCAATAGCAGAAAAGCGATGTCGGCCATACCGCCCGCGTTGACTTCGGGTGCGGCATCCCGTTTTTTTGACTTAAACATAGTCGGTCATTTTTTATTCAAAATTGACTTGGTAGTAAATGACACCAAGTAGGATGCGTAACTTGCCCAAATTGACGTATAAATAGTAGTGAGTGGGGATGAATCAGTTTTGAGTTACGAGGCACTCACTAATCACTAATCGTAACTCCAAACTCACAACTGAACACATGGATTACAATTTCTTTTGCAAGGCCTTACACGTGGTCGGGTTTGTGTCCTGGTTTGCGGGACTGTTCTACTTGGTACGCATCTTCGTTTACTTGGTGGAAGCGAGCGAGCGGGAGGAACCAGCACGCGGCATACTAACGGAGCAATTCCAAGCGATGGCGTGGCGGGTGTACAAGATCATTTGCAATCCCGCGATGATGATAACGTGGCTAGCTGGGCTGGGAATGCTCGGCCTGGACCTAGCGGGGGTGACCTCTTACGGTTATTTTCAAATGGGGACACCGGGTTGGTTGCATTTGAAATTGCTGTTGCTGGTATTGATGACGGGCTATCATTTGTACTGTAAACGACTCATTCAGCGCGCGGAGCGCGGCGAGGCGCTCTTCAGCGCGTGGCAGTTTCGGCTGTTCAACGAGGTGCCGACCTTATTCTTGGTGAGTATCTCCTTTATCGCGGTCTACGGCAAGCAGGGGCGGCTGAATTACCTTTACTTGCTCACGGGGCTGTTACTGTTTTCGGGCTTGGTGTATCGGGGGGCGGTGGCGTACCGGAAGCGGCGGGAGGCGGAGTGATGTAGTTCGCTAATCAGGCACTGAGCAGCGACTTAACTACCATAAACTTAAGCGCACACTTAGCGAATACGTACGGGCGCGGGGGTAGAAGGAACGACGATCAATACCCGCAGCGAGTTTCGCGTAATTAAAAATAGAGCCTCCGTTTTCGTCGACAAAGTGAGGGCTGGGATCAACACCTAGATAACGTGTCCACAAAAAAACATGCTGAACACTAAGTGTAATCCGCCAGTTACTACTTATTTCTTTGGTGAGACTGACATAGTCCAATGAAAGATAGTCGCCAGACTCGATGTGATAACTGGACAGGCGGGTCATATTATTACTACTGAGTTGATCAGCAGGAGCTAGCTCGTTTCTTATTGCCGGAAACCGATGTAGGGGTGATTCTGTTGGTGCTAACTCCCCCCTCATAATGTTAGCCAAGTCATGCCCTAATTCGCCCCTGAATTGCCAAGTCAATGCCCAGCTACCCAACATCAAGTTATTAATCAAGGCGAAGCTGTGGCGGGGAAGGCCATTACCAATTGTTCCTAATTCATCCTTTAAGCTGGATGCTCCTGCCCCAGGAAAAGGAATAATCGATTGAATGGTACCTGAGGTGTTAGATGCCTCCGTGTCTAGTTGCTCTCCAATGATCTGACCCAGCGGACCATCTTGCGCTAAAATACTCGCAGTAGCTACACCATTGTCGCTCAACCTCGCTAGAGACAGTTGGTCATATCCTTGAAAAATAGAGGACTCATCTACCTGGTTAGTTGAACGGGTACGGCTTTCTGTATAGGACCAATTTAACGCTGTACGCCAACGAAAACGATTACCCCAAACATACCCTATTGTTACCTCAGTTGAATGGTTTTGTAGCTCCGTTTCAATAACATTTTTAATTTGAATGATCTGTTCACTCGCGAAAGGAACTTGCACGATATTAAAGGCTATCAGGTGCTCAGTACCGTGAGCTAGCCGATAGATACTTCCGAAAAAGTCATTGGTATTCCATTTTGCACCTATCCGAAATAATGTTCGTTTTTCTAGTTGTAGGTCCGGGTCAACCCGCCAAAGATGGATAAGATTGGTGGTACCGTTGGCGTACTCCCCTATAGTTGGTAGACCTCCAAATTGGCCGTATCCGACCTCTACGTTGATGTCCGTCTCGGGGATAAATAGGAGTTTGTCAACGTTCAAACTAATATTGGTTCCCCAGCTTAGTCTTGCTGGTACCGCTGTTCCTAAATAATTGAATAGCTGATAATTGAGGGTGTTACTTAGGTTCAACCACCTCCAACGCCCATCGGCTCGTGCGGAAATACTACGCAGTTTATTCGTTGCATCAATCTTGCGCTCCGCCAAAAAACCTGGAAAAATAGCTATGACTTCTTCACGAAAATTACCCCGGTTAAAGTCGTCCGTGGCAAAGCCAGTTGCCTCCGCTATTTCGTCCGTAACGTACCAGTGCTGTGAGCCGTATCCGCCTTCTAAGTGTAATTGCGTACGCTCATTATCCCATGCCCGCCGATAGCTAGTACTGACTTGCCAATAATCCTGGGCGGTCTGAGGACGTGAAAACCAAAAACGTCCGATACCAAACGTCAGAATATCTGCTTGATAAAAGCCTCTGAGGGGATTTTTCTCCGTAGTGCGTCCCTCGCTTACTTGACGACCCGCGTTCATTTGGAGTTGTACGTGCCGCCACGGTTTCCAGAATATTTTGCCTAGCGCCATACGGGTAGCTTCCTCCCGTTTTCGTTCAGAAACCTGCTGAATAGCGACGGGGTTATAGTAATCAAAGGCAGACGCTATTTCAAAGTAATTGCGAAAGCGCAAATTACTAGTCACGTAAGCGTCCCGCAAAAAATCCTGTGCTGGAGGTCCGTCAAAACGAACGGGGGCCGTGGGGTTGTACTTGCTGGCGTAGAAAAAAGTAGCGGGATCATCATAGGTACCCGTGCGCAGTAAGCCATTGCCACGTAGAGAGACGCCAAAACGATCCGCTTTGGCACGATAGCCCAGCAAAAACTGCCCCCGGTATTCCGCAAAAGAACTACCCCGTCCAACGCCGTCCACTTGGCGAAAGCCACCCTGGGTGCGCCAGTATAAACCATTGTTGTAACCGCCTTCTAAGCGCAGTTGGTGCGCGTGGCTGAAGGCCGAACGGGTGACCTCGCGGAGCCAGTCCGTCTCGTAGCCCAAGTCCGCCACGGGATTGCGGCGGCTACGGAATTCCGTGGCGGTAAGCACGTCGGGTAAACCGATTGGTTGCTGAAAGGCAAGTTGATTCTGGTAAGTCAGTCCAAAAGATCGCCTGGGGAGGTTGTCGTGATGATCCATTGCTAAAATACCGGCCCCGGCTAGCAGCCCGTAGCGGGCCAAGTCAGAAGGACGTTGGAGCAGGCGAACTTCGTTGAAGTTGAATAGCGTAGGGACCAGCAAGGGATCCGCGTCTGGCATCCCCGCGACCACCCAGCGTGGCCGCTGCCGCTGAAAAAAACTGTGGATACCCTGGTGTCGCACCTCCGGCGTTTCCCAGGGGTCGTTGCCCGCCTGCGTGATGACGAGACCCGGGAGGTGACCGCGTAGATGTTGGTAGGGATGCGTGGTGTACAAGGGTGGTAAGTCGGCTAGGTCGACGAGGCCGCGGGTGTGTTCGTCGTAGGGCGCACCGAGGTGGCAATTCCAACCTTTCATCACTAAAGTGGCACTATCTTTACGTAAGTAGCGCCTAACCCGAAAATCTAGCGGCATAATTCCCGTAGACGAGACGGTTACTTTTCGTGCACTCGGCGGAATTGGCAAAGCAAAACTGCCGTCAATATCCGCTATGGCAAATAGGGTGTCGCCTTTGACCTGTATTCTGGCTCCAATGAGTTGTTCCCCTAATCTATCTACTACCTTACCACGCAAAATCCGCTCCGGCAAAGTATCTAAATGCGTAGCCGCAACTACGTTATTCATCAGGAAGAAAATCAGTAGACAACAGCGCGCGCGGAAGTACATAGGTGGTGGGTTTTGCTAGTAAGTAACGGACAAAGAATAAATTACGCATTTTGACTGAGAAAATTTTGTTCCAAGACGAGGCAAAAAACGTAGGCGATGCAGGGCATCAGCGAGGCTTTTTAACGAAGTATTGGGACAAAAGATTCCGTCATAAATCGATAAGTTATTTTTCGACCGTTACTAATTTAAGGAAAAGCTAGCAAAATGGCTAAACGATTACGACTCCGGGTGCGCAACAAATTGCTGATTTGGATGAAAAGTATTATTGAAATGACTGAATCTGCGTAGGGTTGTACTCCCGCGCTGGGACGCGGTCGTGGTAGTAAGATAGTACTTCGTACCATATTGGCTGGATCGGCTCATCGGCTGAGCCGAGACAGGTTCGCTGTAATGGTTAGTCACTTGCTGCAATTTGTTATTCACATTACTGCTTCACTACCCGCGCGTTACCCAGCCATTGTCCGTCCGAACGTACTAGACGTAAGCTGTACACCCCCGCCGCCAGGTTGTCTAACGACAGTTCGTGCGTGGTGCCACGGAAGGACTGTCGGAGTACCAACTGCTGTTGCAAATTGTACACCAACACCTGTACCTCAGTAGGCGTTTTGTCGTTTAACCGTAACGTCAACTGCGCCCGGGTCGGATTGGGGGAAAGTGTAAAGCGAGTAGCCGCTGTCGGAGGGTTTAAGACGGTGAACCCTTCGTAAAAATCGCGGCTGATGGTGTGAAAAACGGTATTGGTAGAGCGGGGAGGGCGATTGTCGAAATAGAATTGTGACGTACTTTCTACCAGCGATTCAAGCGGGGCAAAAACGCTCGGCGTGATAAAGTAATCTACGAAACCACGGGATGCTTCCGGTGCCGTTTGACCACCGGGGAGCTGGATGTCAGTAAAATTAAAATGGAGTACGTTGGTGCCAGAACGCGTTGCTGTGAAGGTGTGACTGCTGTTACCGAGTCGTAAGCTCCGCACGTTTAACCATTCTGGCAAGGTGTCCGTAATCAACAAGTTCGTGACTGTATCCAGCCCCGTATTCTGAAAATGGATGCGGTATTGTAACTCCGTGCCGGGGAAAATGTAGCGCTCCGTCCCGTAGCCTATTGGAGAGCCGCTTTTACGGTTTGTGGCGTCATTTTCGCCGCTTGCTAAGCACAGGATATCCGTGGAGGGGAGGGTGGTGGTTTGCTCAAATTGGGGGGCAAAACCCGTACTGAAACCATTCATATCGTCCGTGCCACACCCCTCAATGGAAACGCTCAGCAGTTGTGCATTCGGATGGTTTTGTACCTGCGGTACCTGAAAAGTGTAGGTGGAACCGTTAGCTGGAAAACTAAAACTGGTCGCTGCGCCGGGCGCAAGTACAAGCGAAATTTCCTGCGGCTGAAACATAGCGATGGCGTCTTCAACTACTACGTAGGAAAGCGTTTCGTTCAGCGCACTTTGGCCTACGTTAGTCAGGGTGAAAATTACTTCCTCATCGGTACAACTTCCCGTTAGCGTTAATGCTGCGCCAGTCCAACCCGCAAAAATGTCACAGTCATTCGTGGCGGTTGCGCTGGCCGTTAGGCAGTGGGTTTGTCCTTCGGCCGCTTCACAACTTACGTTGGTTTGTAGGTTAATGGTGTGACATGCTCCTACGGCTAAGGAAGGTAATTCCCAGTACACTTGATTGAATACAGTACCCGTTGCCCCGGGCTGGGCCGCGATAAAGCCGAGCGTCTCACCCAGGGTCACCGACAGGTCCGTTGCGTCAGCAGTGACCACTCCTTCGTTGCAAACCGTAATGAGGTACTCCGCCACTTCGCAAACTTGGGGCGTATTAACCGCACTGATGATGGTACGTAATGCTGGGCAGGCTGCTACTCCGCCCAACCACAAGTCAATCGGCACCGTGTCACCGGCCATTGTGGGCTCGAAAATGTCAACCAACAAACAAGCGTAAAATTGACTCGATGGTGGAATGACATTAATACCGTTACCAACAGCGGGCGGTACGCGCAGCTCGTAGGTGCCGTCCGGTTGTGTGTAGACTGCGTACTCGACACCTCCCGCGCTGACGACTACCTGAACCTGTTCCATTGGAGTATCTTCCGCCAGTTCGCCATCTGCAATACAGTCAGCATCTAGATAAACAGTTCCGGCAAAGAGCACGCAGTTTTCTAAACTATTACGGACTACCAGACAGGTGTCTTGCGTGCAACCCGTAGTATTAGTGATCGTCACGCAGTACGTGCCGGCTAGCAAGTTCGTTAGTTCGGCACCCGTGGCGTTATTACTCCAGACGTAAGTATAG
Organism: Bacteroidota bacterium; assembly: GCA_038748735.1. Classification (GTDB taxonomy): domain Bacteria; phylum Bacteroidota; class Bacteroidia; order Chitinophagales; family Saprospiraceae; genus Lewinella. The sequence continues at coordinate 9,173 of JBCDIR010000049.1, forward strand.
GTCGGATCAGCATCCACCGCAGAGATAGTCCCGTCATTCAGTTGTCCGCAGCTGACGTCCGTTATTGTAAAAGTAGGATCGGGGGCTTCGGTTTCATTTACAAAAATGGTGGCCGCAGCGCTGTTGCCGCTCCCGTCCGTTACTTCCAGGTCGTAAGAAATTGCAAACGTCCCGAAAGGAGGAGCAAGTAGTGGGTTGAGTAGTTCGTCG
>JBCDIR010000050.1:0-9320 GCA_038748735.1 Bacteroidota bacterium
CTACGCCATCCGTCTTTATAATAGACTTGTTCTGCTAGGCATGAATGAGCGAAAGTGTAGCAAATTTTGTTCTGAATGAGGCAAAAAACGTAGGCATAGCCTTAGCTACGGCGAGGCTTTTTAACGAAATTCAGGAGAAAATTTGCCGCTTGCAGCCATTTGAGGCTCTAGCAGAACAAGTCTAATAAACAACACCTTCTATGTCCGGTTACTGGCTCTTGCTCCTCATCGCCCTTTCCATTGGCAGTATTATCTGGACCGTTAGTATGTGGAAGTGGCACCCGTTTATTAGTCTCCTGGCGGCCAGTCTCCTCGTGGGTTTGGGTAGTGGGTTACCGCTGACGGAAGTATTAGCCGCCGTCAACAGTGGCTTTGGACAATTGCTGGCCTACATCGGCTTAGTCGTGGTACTGGGCAGCATCATCGGGGTCATCTTGGAACGCTCGGGCGCAGCCCAGAAGATAGCCGAGTTGATCTTGGGACTACTCGGCCAAGGGCGCCCCGTACTGGCCATGACGTTGATCGGCGCGACGGTGAGTATCCCCGTTTTTTGCGATAGTGGCTTCATCATTCTCTCCGGTCTCAACGATGCGCTGGCGCGTAGGACGGCTTTCCGCAAAGGACAGTTGGCCCTGGCCCTGGCTACGGGTTTGTATACGACGCACACCCTCATTCCGCCCACGCCGGGTCCCATCGCGGCAGCGGGTAATCTGGGGGCTGCTGATTACCTGGGGTGGATTATTTTACTAGGGCTGGTCGTGGCAGTACCCGTGCTGATTGTGGCGTGGCAATTGTCGCGCTGGCGGGGACACGAACTCGACCTTCCCCTGAAGGAGGAGGTTACGGTGCAGCCCGAGCAACTTCCGTCGGCGTTGGCGGCCCTGCTACCCGTTTTATTGCCGATACTGTTAATTGCTCTGGGGACGATTACCAAATTTTCGGGTTATGCGGGTACAGTGTCGGAGGTGTTAATTACCCTCGGCAACCCGGTAGTGGCTTTGCTACTGGGGTTGGTAGCTGCGCTGTTTTTATTACCCGAATGGGATCAGGAACACCTGCAAGGCTGGCCCGCAGTGGGTATTCAATTGGCCGGACCTATCCTCATCATCACCGGGGCGGGTGGGGCGTTTGGGGCCGTGCTGAAGGCTACTTCTCTGCAAGCCTTTTTGACGGACTGGCTCAGTGGCCAAGCGGTGGCGGGGAGTGGGGTGCTGATCGTGGGGTTTGCCCTGGCCGCTTTGCTGAAAACGGCGCAGGGTTCTTCTACCAATGCGCTGGTGATTACTTCCGGCTTACTGGCCCCGATTGTCGGTACTTTAGGTATGAATAGCCCGACGGAACTGGCCCTGCTCGTCTTGTCACTCGGCGGCGGAGCCATGTGCGTATCGCACTCGAACGACAGCTATTTTTGGGTAGTGTCTCAATTTAGCGGTATCCGCTTGGAGGACGCTTACCGTAGCTTTACGCTCATCACCCTGGTGCAGGGGCTGACCGTCTTATTGCTAACGCTACTCCTCTACGCCCTGCTGGTGTAGATCGTGGTAACGCACCAGGAATCGCAGTCCAAAAGAAGTGGCGACGTCCCGTACGCGCAGCCACGCTTCACCGTCGACCGTTTTGGACCAAGTTTCCAGAAAAGCACCCCGCAGATTAGGATCGGGATGATCGACGGGGAATTGATTATTCAAAACAAAAGCCAAACTGCGCTCAATGTTTTGGTCAAACTCGTCGTAACCCAATGCTTGTAGTTCCAGCCATAGCAGTCCCGCAAAGGCCACCGCCGAACCGCAAATCGAAGCTTTGTCGAAGCTCCCGTCGGGGCGGTTGGTGTAGTACATTCGACCGTCCTTACGTTGCCATTTTTGTACGGCGCGGGCGGTACGGAGGGCCGCCTCCAGGTAGCGCTCATCGTTTGATAGTTCGTAACCCACCAACAGACTTTCGGCATTCCAGAGGTTGAAACGCGGGTGGATTTTTTGCTTGGCGCGATTGTTGGGGTGGTAATCCATCCAAAAACCGTTAGCACTTTGCTTGTCAACGAGGCTGTTGCACAGCGTGACGAAAAAGTCGTAGTAGCGCTCGTTCCCCGTGTGTCGGAACATATCTGCGTAAAGGAAACCTTCGTTATTCGGGCGGGCTACGTCGTGTACCGTCAGTTCGTAGTCTGCGGGGAAGTGGGGACTTTTGTCGGTCCAAATCTCGCCATTATTCAGATCGATGATGTCGTACAACAAGCCTTCCTCGGGAATAAAGAGATGCTCCATTCCCCAGGCACCGGCCCGGGTAGCCACGTCAGCGTATTTGGGGTCGTCCGTTACCCTGGACAGCTCAAAAAGGCCCGGGGTACCGTCGGCGATGGTGGTGAAGTTGATGAGTCCGTCCCGCACGCCGCCCCCGTGTACCGCCGCGAGGAACCCCGCTAGTTGTGGCTGGTCCGTAATGGCTAAGCTTATCCACCAATCCCCCGCTTTGCGAGCAGCTGTTAAGAAGGAGGTATCCTTGGTCAGGCGGTAGGCTTCCAGTAAACCGTAAATGACTTGGCCCGTATGCCAGGCGGGTTCGTATTCCAACCATTGTCCATCCAGCATTTCGTAATCGCAGCGCGAGGCCCCGTTCTCGCTAATGAGGACGGTAGCGGCGTAGTGTCCGGCGGTTTGGACCGCCTCCGTGATACGGGTGACTTGTTGGTCCACCTGGGGAGATACCTGGGCCACAAGAATACTGTTAAACAACAAGCAAGCGATTAAGACATACTTTGACATAATTGTATTTTTTATCGGCGAATTAAGCGCTGAGCGTATTACAGTTGGCAGTCACTTCCAAAGTGCCTGCCAACTCATGCTACGTTTTTATAAACCAAAAATACTCGGCAGCCACAGACTCAGAGCCGGAACGTAAGTAACGATCAATAGCGCAATAATCATGGCAATGAACAACGGCAGCAGGGGGCGAATCACCCGCTGAATAGTCGTGCGCCCCACCCCTACCCCAACGAAGAGCACAGAACCCACCGGAGGCGTACACAATCCAATGCACAAATTGAGCACCATAATGATACCGAAGTGCGTAGGGTGGATCCCTAATTCCGTGACAACGGGCAGAAAAATGGGCGTAAAAATCAAAACGGCGGGGGTCATATCCATGAAAATACCGACGAAGAGCAAGATCAGATTGATAATCAACAGAATGACCACTTTGCTGTCGCTGACCGACAAGAGTAATTCCGTAATATTTTGCGGAATATTTTCGTACGCCATAATCCACGACATGCTCATGGACGTGCCGATGAGGAGCATGACGATGGCCGTTGTTCCCACCGCTCCCAGTAATACTTGGGGTAGCGCTCGAAGGGATAGTTCGCGGTAAGCAAAAGCCAGCACCAAACAATACAGTACGGCCACGGCGGAGGCTTCGGTGGCCGTAAAAATGCCTACCACGATGCCGCCAATGACGATGACGAGCAGCAACAAAGCGGGAAAAGCCGCCAGAAAAGCCCGAGCAACTTCTGACCAACTGCTGCGTTCGCCCACGGGAAAACCCTTACGCTTGGCCCAAACCGTTGCGACCAACATCAAGAATAAACCCGTCAGTAAGCCAGGCAGATAACCCGCTAAAAAGAGGGCCGCAATGGACACGCCACCGCTGGCCAAAGAGTAAACAATCAACACGTTCGACGGTGGAATAATCAGCCCCGTGGTGGCCGAGGTGATGTTTACTGCCGCCCCAAATTCCCGGCTGTAGCCTTCCTCCTCCATCGTATCGCCCATAAAGCCACCGATGGCCGAAGCCGCTGCCACCGCCGAACCCGCAATAGCCCCGAAGAGCATGGCCGCAATGATATTGACGTGAGCCAGTCCGCCCGGCAGTGCGCCTACTAGGCTTTTGGCAAAGCGAATCAGTCGTCGTGCAATTCCGCCCTGGTTCATGATTTGCCCCGCTAAGATGAAAAAGGGAATCGCCAAAAGCGAAAAGCTATCCAGCCCCGTGGCCATCCGTTGGGCGACCGTCGTGAGGGCGGGCAGGGTCGCAATATTGACTAGCATAGTGAACAAGCTACTGATGCCGATGCTCCAAGCCACGGGAACTCCTACGCCGAGTAGCACCACAAAACTGAGTACGAGAATCAATACTTCCATAGCTAAGCGGGTGAGTTGGGAGTAGTAACTGACGTTGGCGGCCAGCGTAAAAAGTAAAGTTGGTAGTAAACGATCAGCAGTCCGCTAATGGGCAAGACGGCGTACACCAGCGCCATCGGAAGCTGCAAGGCCGCCGAGACTTGTTCTAGTTGGTGCGTTAGGTATACCAAGCGGCTGCCGCCTACTACTAGCACCGCCAGTGCGAAAGCCGCGACGACGACCGCAATAAAGCGCCCCAGGCGACGCTGCCCCCGGGGGGACAAGCTGGGCTGTAAGAGATCAATGGCTAAGTGCATGCGTTGCCCGGAGGCCCAGGCCGCCCCCAGTATCCCGATCCAGATGAGGAGAAAACGGGCCAGCTCTTCCGTCCAGCTGGCTTGACTGCCCAGGGTGTAGCGGGTGAATACGCCCCACAGCACATCCAGCGTGATGACAGCCATCAGCACCGCTAGTAGCCCCCCGAGATAATGGTCAATTCGTTGTTTCATGGGTACTGTTTTTCGTTTTGGTCCCTTGAATTCGTTGAATGAGCGGGTACAACACTTGATCATCGGCGTAAGCGGTGAGCAATTGTTCCGTGGCGGTCATAAAAGCCGCTTTGGTGGGGTAGTTAACCATAACGCCTTCCGCTTGTACGGCGGCCAGGGCCTCCTTTTCGGCGGCTTGCCACAAACGACGTTGCTCCGTGGTAGCGGCGGTAGCGGCGGCAGTCAACCACTCCTTTTCCTGGGCGCTTAGGGCGTCCCAACTGTGGGTCCCCATGACCAAAATGTCGGGTACGGCCGTATGCTCGTTGATCGAGTAATACTTGCAGACCTCGTAATGGCGCGAGAGGAAAAAACTCGGCGGATTATTCTCCGCACCGTCCACTACGCCCTGCTGAAGGGCCGTGTACAATTCTCCCCAGGAAATCGGTGTCGGCGCACCGCCCAGTGCGGCTACCATCGCCATGGCCGTAGGGCTTTCCTGTACCCGTATTTTGAGTCCCGTCAGGTCGTCCGGGCTGCGAATGGGTTGTTCTTTGGTGTAAAAAGACCGCTGGCCCGCGTCGAAGTACGTGAGGCCACGGAGGCGGTATTTTTCGCTGCTTTCCAGTACTTCCCGCCCGATGGGTCCGTCGAAAACGGTGTAAGCGTGTTCCCGGTCCCGGAAAATGTAGGGTAAGGAAAAGACCTTCATACGGGGCGAGAAATTCTCCATCACCGCAGCCGATACTTTGGTCAGGTCCAAGCTGCCGATTTGGAGTAATTCCAAACACTGGCGCTCGGTCCCCAATTGCTGGCTGGGGTAGATTTCGAGGGTCATTTCCCCGCCGGATAGCTCTTCCAATTGCGCACTCATGTACACCATACCCAGGTGAACCGGGTGGTCCGTACTCAGGCCGTGGGCCAGCTTGAGGGTCGTTGTGTCACTTGTTTGATCACAAGCAAAACAACCGCAAAGCAGCACACAAAAAAACCATAACCGGGCGTACTGCTTAATCATGCTGGCGGAGGCTTTTGATGAGCGCCAGCGTCTCCTCAACCGTTTTCGTCAACTGGGCAAAGTCACCCGTTGCTAGGATGGCTTTGGTAATGAGTTTGGAACCCATTCCGACACAAGTCACCCCCGCCGCGAACCACGCGCTCAGGTTTTCCTCCGTAGGCGCTACGCCGCCCGTGGGCATGATACTCGTCCACGGCTGCGGACCTTTGATGGCCTTGACGAAGCCGGGACCGTACGTTCCGCCGGGGAAGAGCTTGACGATTTCACAACCCAATTCCTCCGCCCGACAGATTTCCGTCAGCGTAGCGCAACCGGGTGACCACAGCACTTTACGACGATTGCAAACCAACGCAATATCCTCGCGCAAGACGGGGGTAACTACAAATTCGGCCCCCAGTTGTAGGTACAAACTGGCCGTGCCACTATCCGTCACGGAGCCTACGCCTAGTGCCATGCCCGGTAATTCCGCGCGAGCGTAGGTGTTTAATTCCCGGAAAACCTCGTGCGCGAAATCACCCCGGTTGGTGAATTCTAGTAAGCGTCCGCCCCCGTCGTAGCAGGCGCGGAGTACTTTTTTGCCCAGTTCGGCATCGGCGTGGTAGAAGAGAGGGACCATACCCTGTTCGGCCATCAATTGGGCGACCGCTAAGCGTGTTTTCGTTGCCATAGTATCAGTATTTAACGGCTAACGCGTCCACTAGCGTCGCCCGATAGGAGTTTTTCTACTTCCGGGACGGTCACTAAGTTGGCATCCCCGTAGATGGTGTGTTTGAGGCAAGAAGCCGCCACCGCAAAGTTGAGGGCATCCTGATCGTTGTCGTACGTAAGCAGACCGTAAATGAGACCGCCCATGAAGCTGTCACCGCCCCCGACGCGGTCTACAATATCCGTGATTTGGTAGGTCGGTGCTTCGTAGAGTGTCTTGCCGTCGTAGAGCACGCCCGACCACGTATTGTGACTGGCGCTGATGCTGCCCCGGAGGGTGGTGATGATCTTTTTGGCGCGGGGGAAACGGTCCATTAGTTTTTGGCAAACCGACAGATAGGCCTGCGCGTCCATGCTGTGCCCCTGCGTGACGTCAACGGTGTCCGGGTGGATACCGAAGTGCTTTTCTGCGTCTTCTTCGTTACCTAGGATGATGTCGCAGCCAGCTACGAGATCTGGCATGACTTCACCGGGTGTTTTGCCGTATTTCCAGAGCTTTTTGCGGTAGTTGAGGTCCGTAGAAACGGTGACGCCCATCCGGTTGGCCGTTTGGATGGCTTCGAGGCAGGCGTCGGCGGCACCTTGCGACAGGGCCGGCGTAATGCCCGTCCAGTGGAACCACTGTGCGTCGGCAAAGACGGCTTCCCAGTCGATCATGCCCGCTTCGATGGTGGACATGGCGGAGTGGGCGCGGTCGTAAACAACTTTGCTACCCCGACTGACGGCACCGATTTCTAAGAAATAAATCCCCAGCCGTTCGCCACCCCGGGCGATGTGCTGCGTGCCGACATTGCGTTTGCGCATCTCCATTAGCGCACATTCGCCGAGGTCATTTTCGGGTAAGCGACTGACAAACTCTACGGGTAGGCCGTAGTTGGCTAGGCTGACGGCTACGTTACTTTCGCCGCCGCCGTAAATCACGTCGAAGTGGCTGGCTTGCGAAAAGCGTTTGTGTCCGGGAGGGGTGAGACGGAGCATGATTTCTCCGAAGGTGACAATCTTTTTCATTGGTTCTTATCGTTTACAAAGTTGAAATAACGTTGAGCGTTGTAATAGCAAATATCCTGCACCACTTGGCCAATCCAGGGGAGGTCCGCAGGGAGTCGTCCGCGTTGGATATCGTCGCCGAGGAGTTGACACAGTAGGCGGCGGAAGTATTCGTGCCGTGGAAACGAAAGGAAAGAACGACTATCGGTCAACATACCGATAAAGCGACTCAGTAGCCCCATTTGACTGAGGGTGTTGAGTTGTTTTTCCATGCCGTCCAACTGGTCCAAGAACCACCAAGCCGATCCGTACTGGACTTTGCCGGGCGTACTGCCGTCGTTGAAATTTCCCGTCATGGTAGCGAATACTTCGTTGTCGCGTGGGTTGAGGTTGTAAAGGATCGTTTTGGGCAACTGATCGGTACTATCCAGGCGATTGAGCAGGTTGGAAAGACCACGTGCCTGGGTGAAGTCCCCGATGCTGTCAAAGCCCGTATCTGGCCCTAACTGGTCCAGCAAGCGGCGGTTGTTATTGCGCAAAGCCCCCAAATGTAGCTGCATCACCCAATTGCGCTGGTGGTAGCGAATGCCCAGTTGGTGCAAAAGGGTGGCTTGGTAAGTATGAATATCCTGAGTGGAAAGTGTTTTACCCATCCGCCGCTCCGACAGGATGGCCGCGGCCTTGGTCTCGTCGATTTCGGCCATGGGTACGTATTCCAGACCGTGGTCGGCAACGCAGCAACCTAATTGCTGGAAAAAGTCCATTCGCTCGGTTAGGGCGGTCAGTAATTCGTCCCAGTCCTGGATGTTTCGCCCGCTTACAGCACTTAGTTTTTGCAAATAAGTCAGGAAGCCCTCCTGCTCAATTAAGATCGCCTTATCCGGTCGAAAAGTGGGGAGTACCCGTAGCTCAGGATGCCCTTGTAGGGCTTGGTGCCAAGCCAAATCGTCCACCGGGTCGTCGGTGGTGCAGAGCGTTTCGACTTTCATTTGGGTCAGCAAGCCGTGAACGTGGTGGCTGGGGCGCTGTAATTGCTCGTTACAGTGCTGATAAATAGCGTTAGCGTTTTTGGCATCCAAGCGCTCGTCTACGCCGAAGTACCGCTCCAATTCCAAGTGAGTCCAGTGGTAAAGCGGGTTGCGCAGGGTGTAGGGTACCGTTTTGGCCCAAGCCAGGAATTTCTCTTCGTCGGAAGCCTCACCCGTAATTTGTCGTTCGTTGATACCGTTGGTGCGCATCGCTCGCCACTTGTAGTGGTCGCCGTAGAGCCAGACCTGCGTCAGGTTGTCAAAACGGTGGTTCGTAGCGATTTGCTCGGGCGGCAGGTGATTGTGGTAATCAATAATGGGCAACTGCTGCGCATAATCGTGGTAGAGCTGCTGGGCGTATTTGTTTTCCAACAGGAAGTTATCTCCTAGGAAAGGAGCGGACTGCGTGTGCTGGCCATTGCTGCTTGAGATCGTTTTCATTAGTTGGTTATTTTGCGTTGTGGAGGGTAGGTCCGATGATGCCCAATTCGAGGCCGCGCAACTCCGCTAAACCGCGCAGGCGACCAATGGCGGAATATCCGGGGCGGCTGGGTTTGTTCAGGTCATCCAACATGCGGTGACCGTGGTCGGGGCGCATGGGAATACGCGTTTGGCGGCGTTTTTGTAACGCCACCAGCGCCCGCATCACGGCGTACATATCGGTATCCCCCGCGAGGTGGTCGGCTTCGTGAAAGTTGCCACTGGCATCCCGCTGCGTGTTACGTAAATGGATAAAGTGGATGCGGTCGCCAAATCGTCGAATCATGGCGGGTAGGTCGTTGTCGGCTAGTACGCCGAAGGAACCCGTACAAAAACATAGGCCGTTGGACGAACTGGGTAAGGCACTAAAAATAGCGTCCAGATCCGCCGCATTTTTGACGACTCTGGGTAAGCCCAAAATCGGGTAGGGAGGGTCATCCGGGTGAATGGCCAGGTGGATGCCTTCCTGCTCCGCTACGGGTAGCACGGCCGCTAGAAA
>JBCDIR010000051.1:0-9316 GCA_038748735.1 Bacteroidota bacterium
AAAAAACGTAGGCGATGCCTTAGCATCAGCGAGGCTTTTTAACGAAATGCAGGATAAAATCTCGCCACTCGTAGCCATTTGAGGGTTTGCAGAACAAGTCTAATAAAAGTAGCACATAGTAAACGGTATCATCCGCTTCGATGCGCTGAAAATATCACGATATGTTTCTAAAAAAATCCCTGTTTTTCTCCCTGGCGGCCGTCACGATGTTGGCAGCCTTTGTGTATCCAGAAATCAATGAGGCGGAGAAAGAAAAAATATTGCAGCAGACCTTGTTGCGATCTTTGAACAAGTACCACTTTGCGCCTCAGGACCTAAATGATGACTTTTCCAATAAAGCTTTTGATCGTTACCTGGAGAGTTTGGACGGCGGCAAGCGCTTTCTGGTCGCCGACGAGGTGGCCCAATTGTCTCGCTATCGGGACCAAATGGATGACCACGTGCAAAGTGGCGAATTCCCGCTCTTTAACGAAAGTATGGCGTTGATGGACAAAGCGCTGGACCGGGCGCGAGGTTATTACCAAGCAGCCCTGGAACAACCCTTCAATTTCGACGCGCAGGAGCAAATCGAAATGGACGCCGATAAGCGGAAATACGAGGCGGACGAAACGGCCTTACAGACTTACTGGGGTCGCTACCTCAAATACGAAACGCTGGATCGCTACGCAGAAATGCTAGCGAAAAAAGCGGACGAGCACGAAGACTACGTCAACAAGACGGAAGTAGAGATGGAAGCCGAGGCCCGCGAAGAGGTCCGCAAAATGTTCGACCGCTGGTTTGTTCGGATGGGCAAGATGGACCGTGAAGACCGCATGAGCCAGTACCTCAATTCGATGACGGGTGTTTTTGATCCGCATACGAACTACTATAAGCCCATCGATAAGGAAAACTTCGATATTCGCTTTAGCGGCAAGCTAGAGGGAATCGGGGCGCGCCTAATCGGTGAAGGAGACTACACAAAAGTGTCCGAGGTGGTCGTCGGTGGCCCGGCCTGGAAAGGCAAAGAACTGGAGGATAACGACATCATCAAAGCCGTAGCGCAGGGCGACGAAAAACCCGTCGACATCATGGGCATGGTACTGGATGACGTAGTACAACTCATTCGCGGTGACAAAGGTACCGAAGTACGCCTGACCGTAGAAAAAGTGGACGGTTCAGAGCAGGTGATTTCCATCATCCGCGATGTCGTCATTCTGGACGAGCGCTTCGCCAAGTCCCTGATCTTGGATGGTCGTGCCGGAGAAACCATCGGTTACATTTACCTGCCTAGCTTCTACGCAGACTTTAGCGACCGCAACGGTCGTCACTGCGCGGATGACGTAGAAAAAGAGATTACCAAGTTGAAAAACGTGGGCGTTGACGGTATCATTTTGGACCTCCGCAACAACGGCGGCGGTAGCCTCCGCGACGTGGTGAAAATGTCGGGCTTCTTCATTGAGCAAGGGCCAGTGGTGCAGGTGAAATCCCGTGATTACGACGCAGAAGTACTCATGGACGTCAATCCGGAAGTACAGTACGACGGACCGTTGGTGGTGATGGTCAACCAGTCTAGCGCGAGTGCGAGTGAAATTTTAGCCGCCGCTTTGCAGGATTACGGTCGGGCCGTAGTTGTGGGTAGCAAATCAACCTTTGGTAAAGGTACCGTACAGCGCTTCTTCGACTTAGACCGCACTTTGCGTGGTTACGAAGATGCCAAGCCGCTGGGACAGGTAAAGCTCACTACGCAGAAGTTTTACCGGATTAATGGTGGTTCTACCCAATTGCGAGGGGTGACACCGGACATCATTCTACCCGATAATTACGCCTTCATCAAGACGGGCGAAAAAGAGCACGAATACGCGTTGCCGTGGACGGAAATTGACGCGGTGGACTACAAGCAGAACGTACTGCAATTATCTCACCTCAAGCAGATCGCCAACCGCAGCGCAGCTCGTACGAACAAGAGTGAAACCTTCGGTCAGATTTCAAGCAATGCCGCTCGCCTACGGAAGCGCCGGGACCTGTCGTCCTACCCGCTCAATCTGGAAGCGTACCAAAACCTGGAAGCTAGCCTAAAAGCTGATGCCGACCGCTTCGATAACCTCTTTGACGAGGTCGTCATCCCGAGTGCGCGCAACCTGGAAGTAGATCTTCCCGCCTTTGAGAACGACGAAAGTAAGCAAGCCCGCAACGAAGACTTTCTGAAGAGCGTCTCTAAGGACGTTTACATCCAAGAGGTACTATCGATCATTCACGATATCATCGACCTGGAAGGGGTAGCCGTAAGGGATTAATCAACCCGCCTGGCCTGACGGCCGTCGGACAGGGTGGTGAATCTTCAGGTGGGCGGTTTGTAAAGCGAAACAGCGTCCCTCTACCCTCTACTTCTAGCGAAGCGAGTCCCTCTGACGAGGTGATGATTACTAATCCAACTTAAAAAAAGAAGTGGTGAGTTGTGCTGTTGGCACTGCTCACCACTTCTGTTTTGCGGAGCGATTAAGCTACTCCTTTTCGGCAAAGACCGGTTCTACGGTGTAGCCTGCTTGGCGCAATAGCGCAATCACGCCTACCTCGCCGGCTAAGTGACCCGCGCCTACCGCAAAAAAGACGGGGGCTTCGGTCATCATTTTGGTCATTTTAGGAATCCAGTTGCGGTTGCGTTTTTCGAGAAGGATGTCTTCAAATTCGGCAATGCTGGCTTCTTCTTGCATCATACCGACCATTTCTACGATTTTTTCGTTGAGGTACAGCTCCGTCATCTTATCCAAATCATTGATGTCGTCATCGGTACCTTCTACCTCCGAGCGGACGCTTTCTACCAACATTTGCGCCTGCGCAGGGTAGGGAATGCTGTCGAAGATACTCATTTGGAACGCCAAGGTCTCCAAACCATCGGTGGGTTTACCCGCTGCGGTAGCCATTTGAGTAAACTCCAGTTCGTAGCTCTTGATACCATCGCCGAGATCCAGGCCGCCGAGGCCACCTTTGCCGTTGGCTTGCATGTCGTTCATGTCCATACCGACGAGTACGGATAGAAACATCGGTTTCATACGTCCCAGCGCCATCATTGGCAAGCCTTTGCGGTCAAAATGTTGACTAACCATCGCGTATTCTGCGGAATCAACGAGGTCTTTGACGGTCAAGCCATCGGGCATGTACATATTGGACATCAGTCCCATGATCGCCATCGGGTTATTCATCTCGTCCATGTCGATCTCGAAGACGATGCGTTCAGCTTGCGCAAAAGCAGTGGACGCTTCCGGACGGAGCACGTAATCATCCGCCGCAATCATGTGGATGGTACCGTAGAGGTAGCTTGGCGTGGAGAGTTCCTCCCCCGAAATTTTCCAGAGCAGACAATTCTCTTCCGCAGTGGGTGCTAGCGAGGGCTCGGCAACTTTGGCTGGTTGGGCTACTAATGAAACAGTCCACAGCAAAAGGGCATTGACCGCCAGTAGTCGGATAAGGTAATTATTCATAAAAACAGAATTGATTTTTTTATAGTTGGTAAGTATAACACCAATTTTCTTACGGTAGTTGCTACGAATTAGGGTACAAAGCCTACAAATCACTAATTTTAGCCAATGAATTGGAAAGATCAACTCCCGACTCTATTACTTCCTGATTTACAACGCTTCGTGCAGACGGAGCGTCCGTGTGTTCGCCTACGGGTGACCGCAGCAGCACCGGAGCACGCTTGGTCCTCGGCATTGGGCCCCATCCAGTATTGGCCCCTGGCAAAAACTTGGCCAACGGATGAGCAGGGCCGACCCTTATTTGGGTTGCTGCAACTGAACTTGGCGGAGTTGCCGCACCTGCCCGACTTACCCGCGCAGGGTATGCTCCAATTCTTCATTTCTGACGATGCCTTTTGGGGGGCAAACCCCGTCGCTCACCAACAAGCGCAGCGAAATTATCGGGTCGTGTACCACCCGACGAACCGCCCGGAAGCAGAACCGTTACGGACCGATTTTTCCTTTTTGCCGGAGTTTGTTGATCTACCACTCCGTACCACTACCCGACAAGCCATCAGTGGCCAATTGGAGCGTATGCCGATGCCTCCCGAGGACGTCCGTTTTCCACGTGTTTTAGGTGATCTGTTCGCCGCGCTCGGGGATGCGCAATGGGACGTGCTCCGCCAGTATCGCCAAGCTATTGGCACGGTGGGGCATCGTTTGGGGGGCTATCCGGGCTTTGCCCAGGAGGATACTCGTCAGGGTAATCCCCTACCGGAATTGCTATTACAATTAGACTCCGATCCAGATGCCGAATTGATGTGGGGCGATTATGGCGTGGCGCACTGGCTCTACTCACCGCCTTCTGAAGTAACCGAACGCAGTTTAACGGCTGACCCGTTTGCTCAGGTTACTTACAGTTGGGAAAACGCCTGATTTTTGTCTCCAACCCGCTATTTGTTCTTCGATCGTTGGTTACGCAATGCTTTTGCCCTATTTTTGAGAGTTTATAAAATTACCTGGATACGCTTTGACTTACTCAAACGTCCAAAGAGCAACTAGGAAATTCAACCATCATCAAATGAAACGATTAGGACTAGTAGCGTTGTTATTGACAACGCTTCAGCTAGGGGTATTCGCCCAAGCTAGTGATCATATTATTGCCACAACTATATCGGTAGCGGAGATTGCCAACCTCACTTTACCTCGCTTGGATAACGAGGAATTAAAAGCGGCCGAACTCAACCGACGCGGCCCCAACGTTCCCCCGCGCTTTGCCGAAGTTATGAGTGTAGACGTTAGCCCCAGTACGCACGGTACTTGGGAAACAGCAGGCGAAACGGCCGTTTGGCGATTACGCGTACCTTCCCCCTCCGCGCACTCCCTCAACTTTGGGTTTGACCAGTACGATATGCCTGCTGGTGGCAAATTACTCCTTTACACCCCCGACCGGCAGCATATTCAAGGTCCGTTCACCCCCGCCGATAACGAGGAGCACGGTCAGTTGTGGACGCCCATGGTACTGGGCGATGACGTCATCATTGAGGTCAGTCTTCCACTGGCACAGAAAGACGACTTAGTGCTCCACCTACAAACCGTCAACCACGACTTTATGGGCTTCGGCCCGGCTACTGCGGCTATGTCCGGTTCTTGTAACTTGGACGTGGTTTGTGGTGCGGAAGACGGTTGGGGTATCGTAGACCAATACCGGGACCTCATCCAGTCCGTTGCCATTTATGGTATCGGTGGTGGTACGACTTGCACGGGCTTTTTGATTAACAATGCACGTCAAGATTGCACCCCCTATTTCATTACCGCAGCTCACTGCGGGGTCACGCCGGGCAATGCTCCTTCGATTGTGGTGTACTGGAACTACGTAAGCCCCGAGTGTCGCCAACCCAATTCGGGGGCGAGCGGTGGACCCGGCGGCGGTGTTTTGACTAATTTTAATACGGGTACGACCTACCGAGCAGGCTACGGCCCAACGGATTTTATACTCGTTGAATTAGACGACGAAATTCCCGCTTCTGCGGATGCTTTCTTTGCAGGCTGGGATGCGAGTACTAACCTTGAACAGGACACCGTCATTGCCGTTCACCACCCTAACTTGGATGAAAAACGGATTAGCTTCGAGTTTGATGGGGTGTACCGCGGCGCTTGGGGTTCTGGCAGTTCTCCAGTACCCGACGGCAACCATATCATCATTGGAGACTGGGACATTGGTACGACGGAGCCAGGGTCTTCCGGCTCTCCGATTTTCGATAGTCAAAAGCGGTTCATCGGTCAGTTACACGGTGGTGGCGCGGCTTGTGGAAACAATCTATACGATAGTTACGGCTGGACTCATTCTTCTTGGGAAGGCGGTGGATCCAGCAGTACCCGTCTGCGCGATTGGCTAGACCCTGACGATACGGGTATTTTGCAACTAGACGGTCGTTCGGCGCTGCTATGTACCTTCACTGCACTAGCCGAACCCGCCAATCAAACCCTTTGCGCCCCAGCGAGCGTAGTCTACGAGGTAGCGGTAGGTGATACTTGGGGGGACGACGTTGCCCTCAGTGTGTCCGGATTGCCAGCGGGCGTAACGGCTGTTTTCGACGCATCAACAATAGCACCCGGTGGCAGTACGCAGTTTACGCTGACGGGGACTAGTGCTTTACCAACGGCCAACTATACCTTTGTTTTGAATGGTACGGACGGCACGAATACTTCTAATCAAACCCTCTCGTTGAACATTATCGCGTCTACTGCGGATGCGCCCGTTCTCACCGAACCGGCTGATCTAGCAATTGGTACGCTCACGGTGCTCAACCTGGATTGGGAAGAGGTGACCTTGGCGGAATCTTACGACCTAGAGTTGGCCGTTGATGCTAACTTTAGCACCATTGTTGCTACGGCCAGCGCACTTACGGCTACTGATTTTCAAACCCCGTCGTTGAACACCCTTACCACTTACTACTGGCGGGTGCGGGCAACGAATGCGTGCGGAGCGGGAGACTGGTCCCCTGCTTTTACTTTTCAGACGTCCAACCTAGCTTGTGGAGTTGTGGCAGCGGAGACTACTGGTTTGACCATTGGGCCTAATTTTGGTGCGGTCACCGTCTCAACAATCGACATAACGGCAACGGGGAGCATCTCAGATCTTTCGATCAGTAATTTTGAGACCAACCACACTTATTTAGAAGATTTAGTGGCCACCCTAACCTCGCCCGATAATATCACCATCACCCTGTTTGATCGTCCCAATTGTAATCAACCAGGAATGGCGGTAGACTTAACAGATGACGCTACGGCTACGGCTACGGATCTGGCCACTACTTGTGCCGGGGGCGGTCTGGCCATCAGCGGGGCATTTCAGCCCATTGATCCGTTCAGTGCTTTTGACGGCGAAGAGATTCAAGGAACCTGGATTTTGACCATCACCGACAACGCGAACGTGGACGGTGGCGACTTAATCGGCTGGGAGCTTGACTATTGTTTGGTAGCTAACGCAGCTAATAGCATCACCTCCAACCAAGCCTTGGTGAATACCTGCGTGACGGACGGTGCAACGGCTACGTATAATTTGGGATCTGGATTTGGGGATAACCCCAACGTGACTATTACCAGCACGCCACTGACGAACGGATTCAGTGGGTTTTCGACCGAGGTAACAGCAGGGGTATTAGCGATCAATTGGGATAACTTCAATATGGTAGCTCCTGGTAACTACACCTTGAACATTACGGTAAGTGATAACGGAGTAGATAATCTAGTCACCCAAGATGTAACAATTTCCGCTGGCCCATCACTAGCTACCTTGATTGAGCCAGCTAATCAAACCCTCTTCGGCGCGTCTGACGTCGTATTCGAGTGGACGGGTGTCAGCAACGCGGATAGTTATCGCTTGGAAGTCGCTACGGACGAAACCTTCGATATGATTACGGAGACGTTCACTACGACCAACACGACGACTACTTTATCCCTAGCCAGTGATTTTTACTATTGGCGAGTAGTTACCGCTAACGAGTGTGGAGAGTCCATCAGTAACGCGTTTTCCTTTGATTTTACCGTTGGTACGGTTGAAATCAGTGGTGTAGCACTCAATGTATTTCCCAATCCTACTAACGGTTGGTTGCAAGTTGAAATGGACAGCGATATTGTTGGTAACCTGCGGGCGGAAGTGTTTAGCCTCAGTGGTCAACGCCTCGTTACGCGCAAGTGGCCCGGGTTAGCGGGTACGCACCGCCTGGATATGAACGACTTACCGGCGGGCGCTTATTTCTTGCGTCTCATTAACGGCGCAGCGACCACCAGTTTACGTATTGTCAAGCAGTAAACGTTAGGTTTCTACGGTAACGCATCCCGAATTTTCGTACTAACAAAAATTCGGGATTTTTTTATGCCTTTTCCAGGGTGAATCCAAAAGTGCTACCCAGCGCTTTCGTACTGCGCACGTTGATCGTTTGCTTATGCGCTTCGATGATGTGCTTGACGATAGAAAGCCCCAAGCCAGAACCGCCGCGCGAGCGCGAACGACTTTTGTCCACCCGGTAAAAACGGTCGAAAACGTGGGGGAGGTGCTCCTGCGGAATACCGATACCGTTGTCCGCTATCTCGACGAGGATGTACTTGTCCATATCGTAGAGTCCCACCTTGGTAACCCCGCCAGATTGGCCGTATTTGACACTGTTTTCAATTAAATTCATCAATACTTGGCGGATACTCTCGCGGTCGGCCCGTACCTGAAAACTCTGGTCTGCGCCCGATTTTAGCATCAGTTGCAGGTCGTTTTTCTGGGCTTTTATCTCCAAGTCTTCAAAGACTTCTAGGGCTAATTCCCTGATGTCGAAGCTTTGCATTTCTAGAATCAACTCTCCGGCTTCTAGCCGAGAAATGGCACTTAGGTCCTCGACGATGGTGTAGAGGCGTTCCACATTTTTGGCGGCTTTGGATAAAAAGCTGCGGCTAATTTTTTCGTCCTCCATGCCACCATCCAATAGGGTATGCAGGTAGCCCTGAATGTTGAAGATGGGCGTTTTGAGTTCGTGAGAAATATCGCCGACGAACTTTCGCCGGTATTCCGCAAAGGACTTGTACTTCGCAATTTCGGCTTCCTGTTTGGCTGCCCAATCGCTCACCTCTTTTTCTACTTCTTCCAGGATGTTCGTGTCGGGGTCCACCGTGCTAGACTTCTCGCTGGAGGAAATTTTGTGTTGGTGAATGGTCTTGTAAATCAGCTTGATCTTCCGGTAGATATAGTTTTTGAGAAAGAAAATCGTCACCGTGTAGCTGACAATAAAAAGAACCAATGGAAAGAACAGCCACAACGGTGTCAGCTGCGTAGCCGTACTAAGCCACCACAACAGCACAAAGCACAGGCAGCCTAGGCCCGTCGTTAGGGCGGCAACGAAAAGTGCAATTTGCCGGGGGGTAGAATTTTTTAACATTCGGGATTATTTCTAAGTAGCTTCGGTAAAACGCAGCATTGTGGATAGAACACTTAAAACTCAAACTTATAGCCAATACCCTTGATGGTTTTGATGTAGCTATCGCCGATTTTTTCCCGCAGCTTACGGATGTGTACGTCAATGGTGCGATTGCCCACGATGACGTCCGTTCCCCATACTTTGTGGAAAATTTCCTCGCGCGAGAATACTTTACCCGGTTTAGAGACGAGTAGGCTGAGGAGTTCAAATTCCTTTTTGGCCAGTTCGATTTTTTCTTTACCGCGCTGCACAATCACCCGATCTTTGTCAATGATCAAATCACTGATGTGGATGACGTTTTCTTCTTGCTCCTTGTCTTTTCGTTCGGAGCGGCGTAGCAGCGCTTTGATGCGGCTGAGGAATACGCGGGGGCGAATCGGTTTAGTGATGTAGTCATCGCCACCCGTTTCGAGG
>JBCDIR010000052.1:0-9293 GCA_038748735.1 Bacteroidota bacterium
CTCAACATATACAACAAAGTCCTGCCCGTAGAAATTATATTATTTTCGCAGCTAAATTACTAAAGAGAATTATGGCACTTACAGAATCAAATATGCTCCCTTTGGGCACTAGCGCCCCACATTTCAAACTACCCGATACCGTTAGTGGAAACGTACTGAGTTTGGAGGAAACGACGGGACAAAAGGGTACCGTTGTAATGTTTTTGTGCAACCACTGCCCTTACGTGATACACGTCAACGAAGAGATCGTACGCTTAGCCGATCATTACCAGAAGCAGGGCGTCGGTTTCGTCGCCATTAGTTCCAATGACGTCGCCAACTATCCGGCGGACGCACCGGAAAAGATGACCGTTCACGCGCGTAAAGTCGGGTACAATTTCCCTTACCTCTACGACGAAAGCCAGGCCGTTGCCCGTGCTTACGACGCGGCCTGCACACCCGATTTTTACGTCTTTGACGCCCAGCGCAAGCTGTATTACCGCGGGCGCTTGGACGGCTCGCGGCCCAGCAACGGACAAGCACTTACCGGAGTGGACCTACGTACGGCCATCGACGCCATGTTGGCGGGACAACCCGCACCCAGTAAACAGTATCCCAGCGCGGGTTGTAATATCAAGTGGAAGAAATAATGGTCAGTCCTGGCTCTCGGCTCGGCCGAGACCAAGCAATAATAAATATCACTATGTTTAAGCAACTCCTTGTCCTTTTCAGTCTACTGGTTTTCGTCACTAGCACGGAGGCCCAAGCGCCCAAGCGCTACACCTCCACCGAACTCCACGACGCCCTTCAGAAGCTCAATTTCCTCGGCTCGGCGCTTTACTTTGCGGCCCATCCCGACGATGAAAATACGCGGATGATCGCCTATTTATCGAACGTGCGGCACGCCAATACCGCTTACTTGTCCCTTACCCGGGGCGACGGTGGGCAGAATTTGATTGGCTCAGAAATTCGGGAGTTACTGGGTGTCATTCGTACCCAGGAACTCCTGGCGGCGCGGCGCACAGACGGCGGACAGCAGTTCTTTTCGCGGGCTAATGATTTCGGCTATTCCAAGCATCCCGATGAGACGTTCAACATCTGGGACAAGGACGAAGTACTGGCGGATGCCATCTGGATTATTCGCAATTTTAGACCGGATATCATTATCAATCGTTTCGACCACCGCAGCCCCGGTCGTACGCACGGCCACCATACCGCTTCTGCGATGTTGTCCGTTGAGTCCTTTGATCTATCGGGTGACCCGAGTGTTTATCCCGAGCAGCTAAAATACGTACCGACTTGGCAACCCAAGCGTATCTTCTTCAACACCTCCTGGTGGTTCTACGGTAGCCGTCAGGCGTTTGCGGAAGCGGATAAGTCCAATATGGTCGCCTTGGATGTGGGTACCTACCTGCCCAAGCGTGGGGTGTCCGTACCCGAAATTGCGGCCAATAGCCGGAGTCAACACAAGAGCCAGGGCTTTGGCTCTGCCGGTACGCGCGGATCGTTGAGCGAATACCTAGAATTGATAGCTGGGAATATGCCCGAAGGCGCTACCGACCCTTTTGAAGGCATCAACACCACCTGGACCCGGGTCAAGGGGGGAGCAGCCGTGGGGCAACTCGTGGACCGAGCACTTACGGACTTCAACTTCGACGCCCCGGAGCAAAACTTACCCGTTTTGTTGCAAATTAGCCAAGCCATCCAGGACCTGCCCGACGGGTACTGGAAGTACATCAAGCTGCGCGAAATCAAGACGATCATCGAAGGAACTTTGGGGCTGTTTTTAGAGGCCGTTGCCACGGAACCAACGGTGGCGGCGGGACAAGAAGTGCCGTTAAAACTGGAAGCCATCAACCGTTCTAGTGCCCAGGTACGCTTGAAAAACATCCTGCTGCCACAGTTAGAAACGGTAGCACTAAAGATGGATACGAGCTTGAATAACAACGAAGGCCTGAAGTGGGAACACACGGTGCGTTTGCCCGAGGATTTTCCCATCAGCCACTCCTACTGGCTCAACCGCGAGGCCGATTTAGGCATGTACGAAGTTAAGGACCAGTTGCTACGGGGCTTACCGCAATCGCCCCCTGCCCTGGAGGTCCAATTCAGCTTGGAAGTCTACGACCCCGCTAAGGCGAAATGGAACCCCTTGGAGGTAACCAAATCCGTCGTTTTCAAAAAAACGGACCCCGTCAAAGGCGAGTTGTACCGCCCCTTTGAGGTGACTCCTCCGGTATTCGTGGGTTTAGCAGAAAAGGTGTACATCTTCTCCGATGATCGTCCGCAGGAAATCAAGGTAAAAGTCACCGCCGGAAAAGCAGACCTCAGCGGAACGGTCCAAGTGGCCTACCCCGACGGCTGGACGTTGGAACCCCAGCAATATGAGTTCAAGACCCAACGCAAAGGCGAAGAGCAACGCTTCACCTTCACCCTCACGCCCCCCGGCGAACAAGCCGAAGGGAAGATAACACCCTTGGTGACGATGGGCAAAGAAACCTTCACGGACGACCTCATCACCATTGAATACGATCACATTCCTACCCAAACGCTGGTCTTGGATGCCACGGCAAAAGTGGTCAAGCTCGACATTAAACGCTACGGGCAGCACATTGGATATCTGATGGGAGCGGGTGACGATATTCCGCAATCGCTGGAGCAAATCGGTTACACCGTAACCCTGCTGGATGACCGGGATATGAACCTGCAACGTCTCCAAGACTTTGACGCAGTCATTCTGGGCGTGCGGGCGTATAACACCATTGAGCGCATGCCCAACTACCAGCCCGAGCTGTTGAAATACGTTGAGCAAGGAGGAACCATGATTGTGCAATACAACACTAATCGCCGCCTCAAAGTGCCGATGGAAGAACTAGCGCCCTACCCGCTCAATATCAGCCGCGACCGCGTAACGGTGGAAGAGGCCGAGGTACGCTTCTTAGCTAAAGATCATCCGGTCTTGCAAGCGCCCAACCGTATCACCGCCGCCGACTTTGACGGCTGGGTGCAGGAGCGAGGGCTGTACTTCCCCAACGAATGGGACGAAGCGTATACGCCCATCCTGAGTAGCAATGACCCCGGCGAACCCGCGCGCGATGGGGGGCTACTGATTGCGGAATACGGTAAAGGGTACTATGTGTACACGGGCTATTCCTGGTTTCGCGAACTGCCCGCAGGGGTGCCGGGAGCATACCGCTTATTCACCAATTTGATTTCCTTGGGTAATAAAGCCAGACCGTAATTATTGGGTGTGCCGATAGCGCCGTATAGCACCACTGGATAAAAGGTAACCTCCAAAAAGTCACTTTAAGACGCCTTTGACGCGACGGGGGCATTTTGTTAAATAGTATTTAAAATGCTTTCATTTGTCCCCAGAAAGACCAATCTTTGTGCCATTGTTAAACCATATAACACCTGTTATGAAATCTAGAATTTTAGTTTTAACCCTGGCGCTACTCGCTTGTTTTACGTACCGTGCGGAAGCTCAAATTGATGCAACGATCAATCCATTGGCTTTACTATTTGGTGGTGTAAACGTAGGCGCAGACTTTGTGCTAGCTGACAACCTTTCGGTGGAAGGTAACCTTGGTTTCACCAGCCGTACCAACGAATTGGGCAGTGTAGAACAAAAGTATACGGGCATTCCTGTAACTGTTACCGGTAAGTATTATTTTAACCCAGACGATGGTGCAGACCGCTTTTACGCAAGCGTTTTCTTACGATTCGTAAACCGTAGCTTCAGTGCTGAAGACATAGATGCTTCACAAGAGGCTTTCTACAACTACGACCAAACCCGCTTTGGTGCAGGACTTGGCGTAGGCTTCAAGACGGTATCGCGTAATAACATCGTTTTTGACTTTGGTCTGGGAGTGGGGCGTGCTTTCGTCAGCAATTTCAGATTCAGCGATGGTGTTGAGGAAGAAGATGCTTTCATCAGCGGAGATCTTTTGGATATTATGCTGACCGCTAAAATAGGCATCGGTTATCGTTTCGGTGGCTAAATTTATCGCTCTTAGCTCGGCTTCAAGCCGCTAAAAATTCTTTTCCCGAGTTTTGGTACAGCCAGGGCTCGGGATTTTTTTGTCTACGCTCTTCGTTTTCGTGCGGGTCGGTGTTCGATATCAAACAAGTAAACGAATATTTTATTTGTAAACCGTTGATTTTCAGTGATGGTTACTTTTGGCACAGCAATAGCACGTTTCTGGACGAACCAGTTACGGAACGATGGACAGAGAAATAGACAGCAGTATTCTAGGCAAAGAACGCCGCCGCCAGTGGGGGAAGTGGGTCGCTATTGCACTGCTCTTGTTGATAGGTATTTGGGCGCTGCGCCAGTGGCTGCGCCCGACGGCAAAAGCCAGCGATTTTCGGATCGCTACGGTAGAGCAGGGACCGCTCGAAAGCACCGTAACGGCAGCGGGTTTGGTGACTCCGTCCTTTGAACAGCAAGTCAATGCGCCCATTGCTACGGAAATTGAAAAAATTCACCTCCGCACGGGTACCCAAGTGCAGGCGGACGAATTGATCCTGTCCCTCCGTAAGACCTTCCTAGAACTGGACGTCAACGCCCGGAAAAGCCGCTTAGCCGTCCGGGAAAATTCCGTTGAACTCCTCCAACTCGAACTCCAGCGCGACCTACAAGAACTGGAATACGATGACGAAATAAAAGGCCTAGAAGTGGCCGCCGCCGAAGCCCAACTGGTAGATACTAAGCGCTTGCTCACCATCGGGAGCAGCACGGCGGAAGAAGTCGAACAGGCCGAAACGCGCCTCCGTATCCTACGACTGGAAAAAGGCAAACTCGAAAACGAGTTGACTTACCGCCGCCAGAGCTTGACGGGTCGCCAGCGCGAGGTAGAACTCGAAGCCAATATTGAGCGCCAAGAAGTGCGCGAGTTGGAGCGCAAGCTTCAACTCACCGAAGTACGCGCCCCTGGCCCCGGCGTCATCACCTGGATCAACGAAAACATCGGCGAGCAAGTCCCGGAAGGGAATCCACTGGTTCGCATCGCGGACTTGCGCAGCTTTCAGTTAGAGGCGTCCTGTTCTGATCGTTACAGCGACCGCATCAACGTGGGACAAACCGTACGCGTACGCCTAAACGACGAAACGCTGGACGGACAAATCAGCCGTATTCTTCCAGCAGTGGCTAATAATACCGTTGAGTTTTTGGTACAGTTAGCCCAACCAGATCACCCCCAGTTGCGCCCTAATATGCGTTTGGAGGTCTTCGTCGTCACCGCCCGGCGGGAGAACGTACTGCGGGTACAACAGGGTGCTGCCTTTAAAGGCGGACAACGGCAGTACGTTTTCAAAGTCGTTGGCCAAGAGGCCCGCCGATTAGAGGCCCGCATCGGTATCAGTAATGGCAGCTTTATCGAACTGCAACATCCCGACCTCAAAGCGGGTGACCGCATCATCATCAGCGATACGGAAGATTACGATGCGCTGACCACCATTCAACTCAAAGACTAAGCCATGCAAAAAATACTTTTGACGTTTTGCGTGCTGCTTGGCGCAACGCTCCTGTGGGGGCAAAGTACGCAACCCATCACTTTGGACGCTTTTTTGGCTGCGGCCCAACGACAGGCGCTCGGTCACTACGCCGCTGAGCAGGACCGTACAATTGCGGAGGCCCGCTTGCGTCTCTTTCAAGCTCGCTTGCGCCCCCAACTGCGCGCAACGGCGAACATCCCGAACTACAACAAAACTTTTAGTGAAATCACCCAACCGGACGGCACCGTGCTGTTCCAGGCCATTGAAAACAACAACTCGGCCCTCTCGCTCGATTTGCGTCAAGCGCTACCCTGGACGGGAGGCCAGTTGTTTGTTCAGGCTGGTTTGCAGCGTTTTGACGACTTGGAAAACGAGGCTACGCTGTACAATGGTGCGCCCTACCGCGTCGGTATTTCACAACCCATCTTTCAGTACAATGACCTGAAGTGGCAACGCCAACTGGCTCCGCTGCGCTGGGAGGTAGCTCAACGGCAGTACCAAGCCGATCAGGCCCGCCTCCGCACGGAAGCGACGCAACTGTACTTCGACCTTCTACTGGCCAGCCAGGAGCGTACGCTGGCCGATACGAACCTGATGGCTACTCAGCGCCTCTACGCCATCGCCCAGGAACGTTTCACACTAGGAAAAATCAGCAAACGTGATTTATTGCAATTGGAATTAGAGTTACGTTCTGCCGAAGCTGCCCAAATTCGACAACAGCAAAACGCGGCGGCGGCCTCGGCGCGCATGGCTACTTATCTGGGCGTGGACCCCGCTACCGTTAGTTACCAAGCTAGCTTACCAACTGCTATCTCTTCCTTGGAAATCAGCGAAGAGTTGGCGCTACAAAAAGCCATCGCGCAGCGGCCCGAATGGACGGCCTTTGCCCAACGGTTGTTAGCCGCCCGCCGCGCCGTTGACGAAGCTAAGCGTAGCGGTGGCCCAGCCCTCAGCTTGAACGCTTCCGTAGGACGGATTCGCAGCAGCGATCGCTTGGCGGATATTTACGAGAATGCCCTGCCGGAAACCTACTTGGAACTCCGCATCGACGTACCGATCCTCGACGGAGGACAGCGCCGTCAGCAACGTAAAATTGCGGCAGCCCAACAGCAGTTCACGACGGAAGCTGTCGCCAGAGAACAACTCAACTTAGCCAACGAAGTGCGCCAAACGGTGCGAGATGTACAAACGCTACAACGCGAATTGTCCCTCGTTGAGCAAGTTAAAACCCTGGCGGATGAACGGTTCCGTATCACGACGGAAAGCTACGTACTAGGGGCCATTTCTTTAACGGAACGAACGCTGGCCCAACGCGAACGGGAACAAGCGCTGCGGACGTACCTCGCTACTTTGCAAGCCTACTGGTTGACGGAAGCGACGCTGAAAGAGTGGTTGGTGGAATGACGTCGATGGTCCGAGTTGCAAACTCCTTCTAGCGGGTAATGCTCGGATTGCTCATCCTGGCTCTCGGCTCAGCCGAGACCAGGTAAATAATTACCAAAATTAAAATGCTTTAATAATGCTACAACTTGAAAATGTAACCAAAGTCTACCGGACAGACACAATTGAGACACTGGCTTTGAATCAAATCAATTTGCAGGTAGAAGAGGGCGAATTTTTGTCCATTATGGGACCGTCGGGATGTGGGAAAAGTACCCTGCTTAACATCATGGGACTCATCGACGAGCCGAGCGATGGACGCATCACCGTGGCGGGACAAAGCGTAGCCGACTACAACAGCAAAGCGACGGCCCGTTTTCGTAATCAGCACCTGGGTTTTATTTTTCAAAGTTTTCACCTCATCAATGATTTGTCGGTGCTGGACAACGTGGAGTTACCGCTACTCTACCGCAAGGTCAACGGCAAAGAACGCCGCCGCTTAGCCGAAGAAGCGTTGGAACAAGTGGGGCTCAAAAATCGGATGCGCCACTTTCCTACGCAGTTGTCCGGTGGGCAGAAGCAACGGGTCGCCATTGCACGGGCCATCGTCGGTCAACCGGACATCATCCTGGCGGACGAGCCGACGGGTAACCTCGACAGCGTAATGGGCGACGAAATCATGGACATCCTCCTGCGCCTCAACCAAGCGAACGGAGCAACCATTGTCATGGTCACGCACGACGAACGGATGGCGAAGAAGACGCACCGTTTACTACGCTTATTTGACGGCAGTCAGGTGCAGTGAGAGGGGGAGGTCCGTATGAGCAGTTTGTGATAAATCTCCCTGGTTTTAAACCCAACTTTTCAGTAAAGGGACTCAGCCTTACTCCGCTTTTTTTGGGTAGCGCGTAGAGGAATAGTTACGAGGTAACCACTGCCTCTACGTTACACCACAACTTCTTGCTTTGCTTAACAAGACAGATTAATTCAATCCTATGTTACGAAATTACTTCAAGCTAGCGCTCAAAGTGCTGGCGCGCAATAAATTTTTCACGGGCATCAGCCTCTTTGGGATCAGCTTCACACTGCTGGTGCTCATGTTGCTGACGGCGATGTACGATGCCGAATTGGGCGGTAACGCCCCCCTGTCCGCTAACGACCGGATGTTGTTTCTTAACTCCTTGCGCTTAGAATACGAACGGCCGGATACGACGCTCACGATCGACTCGACACTCAGTAACGGCGTGATGCAGTACGATACGAGTATGCAAATAGAGCCATTCGTGAATAGCACTTCCATTTCTGGTTTTGGCTACTATTTTCTGGATCGTTTTCTACGGGAAGCGGAGGGCGTAGAGCGCTTTACCTTCTTCCTTCCCAACAACAGTTTTGACCTGTTTTTGGATAACCGGAAACTAACGTTGGAAGTGTTTTACACGGATGCGGACTACTGGCAGGTTTTCGACTTTCCGATTTTGGCGGGGCAAGCGATTTCAGCGGGTCAAGTAGAAAATGGGCAACAGGTGGCCATTATCACGACCAAGGCCGCCAAGTCTTACTTTGGTACGGACGAGGACGTAGTAGGAAAAGAAATCCGCTTGGGTGATCAGAATTTTCAGGTTATTGGCTTGACGGACCACGGACGTTCCGGTCATCCTTACGTAACGGCAGATGTTTATTTGCCGATCACGACCGCGGTGGGGGATGCACTAACCAGTACCGACTACCTAGGAGGTGCCCGGGCCGCTTACCTCGCTAAGCCCGGAACGAATATGGGCCTGCTTGCCGAGGATTTACGGCAGCGCGCGGCCAACGCTCCACTACAAAACCCTGCTCAATATAACCGTCAGTCGATTGAGCCAATGACCTTCGACGAAGCCTACGCTCACCAGATTGTGATGTCCGAAACGGCTAAAGAAAGTTACCAACAATTTTGGTGGGCCATCGTGGGTCTACTGACCTTTTTTGTGGTCTTGCCCATCCTCAACTTGATCAACCTGAACGTGAGTCGTGTGCTAGAGCGCAGTGCGGAAATTGGCGTCCGCAAAGCCTTCGGGGCGCACCAGTCGACGATATTGTACCAATTTGTCTTTGAGAATGTGGTCCTGACCCTACTAGGGGGGCTGATCGGGTTGGTCCTGACGGTGGTGCTGATACAGGTGTTGAACAGTGCAGCGGTCTTTCGAGACGTGACGCTGGTGTTTAACTTTCGGGTATTCATCTACAGTTTGCTGTTGTGCTTAAGCTTTGGCATACTGTCGGGCTTACTGCCAGCTTGGCGAGTGGCGCGGCTGCGGATTGCGGCGGCCTTGAAAAATAATTTTAGGTGATAGACTTGTTCAACCAGAGCCTCAAATGGCTACGAGCGACAAATTTTATCCTGCTCTTCGTTAGAAAGCCTCGCCGTAGCTTAGGCTATGCCTACGTTTTCTGCCTCGTTC